>CBDUEA010000138.1:0-5364 GCA_965365965.1 uncultured Polaromonas sp.
GCCTGACCCACCACCAAAATACGGGCGCTTGCACCGGCTTGCAGCACAGGTCGTGGACCCAGAGGCAGCTGCGTCTCGCACTCTCGGCAGCTTCTCACGGCGGTCAACAGGTCCTCGAGCTTTGGGTATGGCGTGATCATGATGGGTTCGCGCGTGCGCGTCGCTGCATTCATGCATGCTCCGGTCGACGTTTCGATCGGATCGCCGTAGTTTGAGCCTTCAAGTCGTCGTCTTGAGCGGCAATGTTGTGATCGACGACCGGCGATGGATACGTCAAATGCAAGCCCTCAACATGAGCGAACGACGTGAGAATGTGAGGTTTACGCCCATACGATCCGACAATGTCCTCCACGCGTACACCGCGAATCAAAAGCGCATCGGCAATCATGGAGCGGTGACAGCGCCAGGGAACCGCTTCGGCACACATCAGCGCACATCGCTGGGAACGAGCAAGTTTCACGACCTGATCAACATTCTCAGAAAATTCAGCGGTCTGCATGTAATCTGCGTAGCCTCTGAAGGATGCTTTGTGCCAACCCATATTCGGTGAATCGAGGTGGACGTGGCGCAGACCACCCAGACCTGGCATGTGGATGTAGTCAATGCCTGCTAAAGCGAGTGACGCTGGGAGTGCATCAAGATTGAACTGAGGGTTGTGACGGGAGCGTGGGATTGTCCTTACATCAATGACTTTGGCCACTTCATTGAGCCAAAGCAGGCCGATGAAGTCTTCGATCGACCGGTTTGAATGCCCGATGGTGCAGACCATAGATTCAAACATCAAGGATCCTATGCTCCATGAAGCAGCAGCGTGACATGGTCAACTCGCCAGAAACCTGATGCTCAGGCATCTCCTTACCGGCCAGCAACACCATTCGAAACACCTCAAGGTGCTGCGTTTTGTACAACGTGGTGAACCGCGCGCTCACGATTGCGTTGTTATACGGAAGAATGTGATCAGCTCGCTCGACAGTGCAAGGTGAATAGCCATTGTTCATGCTCCTTGTACGGATTTTAGTGTGCGGCTGGCCACTGCAAATCCCGGATTTCTGCATATTCCGCTCGTGTGCGGCTGCTTACGGTCTTTTATAACGGAAAACCTGTATCCGTGCTGAAACCGCTGCCAAACTTTTAGAAGTTCCGATGATTAGCTCGGAATACTGTGCGTCCTTCTCGAGCGAAGTCCGTTTTGCCACACATAGGCCCACAAAGCTCTATAGTTTTGGTTTCCTTTGACACTTACAACCAAGCGTCTTTATGTATTCATTGGTGGCTTCGCATAATCTGGTTCTGTGCAGTAAGCATGCCAGACGATGAAAATATGACCCAGACAACCCAAATGGCGATGAATGGTGAGCTGCGCAAGGCGCTCCAACTACTTCACTACTCGTTGGTAGTCATGCTGATGTGCGCTCGTTAGTATGCGGCCTATGTGTAGAGTTTGCCAATGAAGAGATGCTACGAAAGTACGGTATCTTCGATGAATACGACCCTTTAACTTTGTGCCTTCGCCGTCCGAATACAAGGATCAGCAGCCTCTTCGCTACCCAGGTCGATGAAGGGAAGCAAAGCGGCGGGCCCAGCGATGGCGCCCAGAACGATGGACGCAATGGCCTTTCCCGCGATCTTGTCCCCCTGCAGTCTGACGTTCGGCAAAGACAACGAGCCAGTAATGCTAATGGGTGAACGCAATGTAAACAACGACACGTCCTTCGGCTTGGCCACCGCTGTGAGCGAAAGGGCTTCCTCTCTTAGGCTGAGATTGCCGGTGATGAGCATCGTAGTGTCCTTATTATCGATGACACCCCTGTCCACGGTTGCCAAGCCATTCTTTGCCGTCATCTGGACACGTGCGCAACGCATTGGCAATGCATCGTCGCCAACTATCAGAAGTCCCATCCCCTGTGCCAGATCAAGGCCAAAGGCCTCCACCAGCAAATGAGAGATGGTTCCATTTTTTATCAACGTGTCTATGTTCCCGTCCAGCGAGCCTAAGATTTCTGCTGTTGAACGCCCCGTTCCGGTCAATTTAAGCTTGGCATACAGTTCGCCCGTTACATAGCTAACCGACGCTTTAGCAGGTATCACCTTACCCGTTGCGGCTGTCAATGTTTCAGCTGGATTTTTACCGAGCCTCAGCCATCGCGCTACGTCCACTCCGCTGAAATCCACGTCTGCGCTCCATTTCGCGCTGTCGCCACGACCGTCGAGCTGCATTGAACCGGTTACCTTACCTCCGGGCGCCTGCGCCTTCAGGTCCGTGATCGCGAGCACACCACTCTTCAGATCGACGATCGCTTGTAGCTTCGATAAAGGCGCCAGTGCTGACGTGTTCAGGTCCAGTTGCGCAATGTCGACCTCCAAGTGTGCATTCATAGCACTGAGCGAGGGTAAATCGAATTTTTTGCTGGGAAGTACACGGCGCTTGGTCGGGCCAGATTTAGCCGATGCGGCTGGTTGTCCTCCGCCGCCAATCGATGGGCCAAGGTCAGCCAGCAGTAGCTTGCTTCCCGTCAGATGTCCCGTCAGCATGGGTGGTTGAGCACCTGAATCAAACTTGAATTTTCCACCAAGCGCGCTGCTGCCAACCAGAAATTTCTGCGCGTCCAGCTGCCAGATGTCTTCTTGATGCGTCAACGTACCCTGGAGATCGAATGGTGGCGTTTGCGGAAGGGTGAGACCAACAGGTTCGCCCACCGAGGCCAACGAAGTGCTACGTAGCCGCAAAGTACCATCTAGCCGTCGTACTGTCTGCAATGCGCCTAACTTGCCGTCGAAGTGCACCGTCGTTGCGCCTACTTTGCCATCCACACGGACAGCGACATCCTGAGATGCGCTATCGTCTTGTACCAGGGCGAAGGTGTTGTCTGCATGTGCCGTCATGTTGACCGGCAATTTGCGGAAGCTGCCTTGAGCTACAGCATCCATGCCCTGACCATCAGCCGTACTGTTTACTGTAAATGTCAATTTCGACGCAATGGTTTCGTCAATCAAAGAGCCCTCGCCCTTGCCGAGGTGTAGCAGTTCCACGCGGGGCCATGGCGTATCGCCCTTTGACTTATCAGTACCAAAGGCCCAGCTCGCCCTGCCATCTTTCAACCTGATCAAATTTACTTGCAGTTGTAACGCTGACAGGCTTTTGATGACAATCGTGCCACCCTGCATCGCCCGCCAAACATCCAGCCAACGCCAGCCAAGTTTCAAGTCGTCCGCGCGCATCAGATGTTCCACTTTCACACCCTGGGCAGCACCAACGACCAATGAAGATACGCTTAGTCTCGGTGAACCGAGCACGTGAAGCCTAAACTCCCCGTCGAATCGGACTGGTGCGCCGGCCGCCGCCGTCAACGAGCGGGACAGTGGATCACGCATGAACCGCCAACCCAAAATTTCGCAAGTAGCGAAAACCGCAACCATCGTCACTAGGGCGAAGATGGTTATCCTCGTGGCTAGGCGATCGGGCAAGAAATTTTTCATACCAGCAAGTGTTATTGACATTGTGGCGACGCCAGAGAATTACGCATGGTCAATACTCCCAGTTTTTTCATCAAAATTTTTGTGATTAGCGTTGTGTTCTTTTTGCGAAGGAGCCAACGATCCCCACCGATTTGCGTACACCCAGCTCATCTCGGCTCCAATAAGAAAAACCTGGGCAGAGTAGTAAACCCAGACCACAACAATGACTAGAGAACTGGCAGCACCAAACCCGCTGGCCACGCCGCTTGTACCTATGTAAATACCTATCAACGATTTACCGATGCTAAACAGAACAGAAGTCAGACCTGCGCCAACCCACACATCGCGCCAAGCCACTCTGACGCTGGGCATCAGCTTGTAAATCATCGCGAACATCACCGCAGACAACGCCAAGCTCACTATAAAGTTCAGCCCCTGCAGGAGAAGGTCGAGGTTGGAGAATAAAGGCGCCCACCACTTCCCCCACGCGGCGACCACTGCACTCACCACCAGCGACACCATAAGCAGGAAGCCCATTCCAAGCACCAGACTAAAGGACAAAAATCGGGTCTGTAGCCAGCGCAACCAGCCAGCGCGTTGAATAACTTGTGGGGCGCACCAGATTACGTTGAGCGATGATTGCAGTTCTGCGACCACGGTTGTCGCACCAAGCAAAAGCAGAACTACACCAAGTACAGCTCCCCAGCCCGACTGCTGATTCTCCTGGACGCTCTGGATCAATCCCTGCACGGCTCGAGCGCCCTCTGGCCCTAAAATGGATGCCAGCTGAGAGTAAATAGCGCCGCGTGCAGCCTCGTCCCCAAACACCGATCCCGCCACCGCAATCACGATCATCAGGAGCGGAGCGATAGAAAATAGCGTGTAATAAGCCAGTGCGGCGCCCATGCTCGAGGCGCGATCGTCTACCCAGGCTGAAAGTGACTCTTTGAAGAAATCCCCAATGTCAGCTGCTCGGAACTGAGGAATACGTTGGTTTGTAGCATTTGTTGGGATCTTATCCAATGATGCAATGGTTGAAGCTAGTGGTTTTTTCACGCTACTACAGTATCTCCAAAATCAGGTAATCCAACCATCAGAAAGCAGAGCTGGCTCACGTCAGTTGTACGGAATTATTTAGGTAGGCGCTCGCCTACAGGTTTAGCGTAGTTCAGGTCTTGAATAGCACTTTAGCCTTTGTCTTTACTTATGGTCGTGTGAAGCCACTCTAGTGATGCTCTGCAACCCGCATAAATACTAGATTTCAAGAATAATGATCGCCATTTGCCCTCTCGCTTGGTACGGATACCCCACTTTAACCCGCCTCTGTCTCAAACTCCGCCGCAGACATAGGTTCACATAACGCTAACGGCTTGGTTTCCTTGTTCCCTTGCAACCAAGCATCTTGCTTGTCTTCGCTGATGATCACCAAACTGCGTTTTTCGTCCCCTGCTTTATGAAACCGTCCCATGATGGGGTGGCCATCTGCATTGATGGTCAACATCGAAAACGAATCGAGCAATTCCCCTGTGCTGGGATCAACCCACTTATCCCAAATCCCCGCAACGGTAAACACGGCTTTGTCTTTGCGCTGAATCGCCCACTGCACGGCCTTGCCTGATTCGTAGTTGGGCTCGTAGAACTTCTCCATCGGTATCAAGCAAAACTGCCTTTTTGCCCACGGGGCACGGTAGCTGGGCTTTTCATGCACGGTTTCCGTTCTGGCGTTGTAGGTGTTTTTTCCAAAGCTTTTGTCTTTAGCCCAATAGGGTACCAACCCAAAATTCCCCAGACTAGGTACGCGCTGCCCATTCTTGTGTCGAATCATCGGGGCTAGGTAGTTGGGATAGGCTTCAGCCAAATACTGCAAGTCATATTCCTTGTCCCAGAGTGACATTTGAGGAGTTTTGA
>CBDUEA010000139.1:0-5363 GCA_965365965.1 uncultured Polaromonas sp.
GGATTGGACATTTAAAACCTCAAAAAAAGCAAAAAGATACCCTATTAAACGCGAAACTTCAAACCCATGCAGGCGGTGATGCCGGTAAGTTGCCGGCTTTGTCACAGCATCTCGCCACTTCTCCTTTACTATCAGCCACATGACAACTTCTCAGCCACCCACGCACAGCCCTGCTTTTGTGCAATTGCATTTTGATGACAAAGCCTCAATTCGTGCCGAGCTCGCGCGTGGTTTGCTGGCCGAAAACGCATTTACATCACCCAAATATTTATATGACGCGCTGGGTTCTCGTCTGTTTGAAGCCATCACCGAACTGCCCGAGTATTACCCCACGCGCATTGAGGCCGCAATTTTTGCAACGTTTTTGCCTGAGATGGCAGCCGCAGTCGGCCAAGGCCGTACTTTGATCGATCTAGGCGCTGGCAATTGCCAAAAAGCCGCTCGCCTTTTTGAAGCGTTGCAACCTGCGCACTACGTGGCTATAGATATTTCAGTTGATTTTTTACGCGCTGCTTTGCTCGCTTTGCAGCGCCAGTACCCCCATATCCCCATGCTGGGTGTGGGTTTGGATTTTTCTAGCAACCTGGCTTTGCCGCCCGAGGTCATGGCTGGTGGTGTGTCGAGCAGTCGGGTATTTTTCTACCCCGGCAGCAGCATTGGCAACTTCACACCGCAAGAAGCCTTGCCCTTTTTGCAGCAAATCCATGCGGCTTGCGAACGCAACGGCGGCTTGTTGATTGGCGTCGATCTGGTCAAATCAAGCGCGGTGTTGCAAGCGGCTTATGACGATGCCTTGGGTGTGACCGCCGCGTTTAACCGCAACATGTTACTGCACCTCAATCAGTTGATGGGCAGCGACTTCAACATCGCGCAGTGGCAGCATAGGGCGCTGTTCAACAGCGCGCTGTCACGCATTGAGATGCATTTAGACGCGCTGCAAGAGGTGATGGTGCGTTGGCCTAACGGGGAGCGACATTTCAAAAAAGGGCAGGGTATCCATACCGAAAACTCTTATAAGTACACGGTCGACCAATTTGCCCAGCTGCTTGCCAGCGCCGGTTTTCAGGGTATCCAGCATTGGCAAGACGGGGCGAAGCAGTTTGCTGTGTTTTGGGCGAAGGCTTAGGCTCCTCAAAGCTAAAGCGCACAGGTTCTAAACCCTGCAAAAATATCCGTTCGATCGGCCATGAAGTAGTTTCGGTATTTGGGGTGGCGCATCGAAGCTTGTGTCGCTGTACAAGCTCCTTTTAAGACCGGACGGCTGCCAAACCAAGGTGCTGAATAGTCACGGTAGGGGTGGGCGACAAAGCCGGGAAAGGCCTCAAACGTGCTGCTGGTCCACTCCCAAACCTCGCCCCAGACCATGTTGGACGTCAACGCCGCACACTCCCACTCCGCTTCCGTCGGCAACCTGCGACCCGCCCAAACGCAGTAGGCTTGCGCGTCATGCCAACTCAGGTGCACGGCAGCGGCTTGCATGTCTAAAGCTTGCCAAACGCCATCATGTTGATGTTCGTAGCCCTGCGGTGTCTTGCGTACATAGCGTGGCAAAGCGCGGTCTGTCGCCTGCACAAACTGCAAATAGGGCCGCCAGCGCACAGCTTGGCTATCAATCTTAAAATCGTTCAAAGCCACTGGGTGCGCGGCCAGTTCATTGTCAAAAGCAAAGCCAGCGCCATGCCAGCCTAGCGTCCAATGTAGGTTTTTGATGCATATTTTGGCTGTAGTCGACGAATAATATGCATTGTTAGCTATTGAATGTGTAGTTAATAGCATATTATCAACCGAAACACCCAACGCTTGCGCCATGTATACCGCAGCTTCTAGGTGCATGGCTTCGTGAAACAACACCAAGCGGTAGAAGTACAAGGCCTCGTCGGTGATATCAGTTGTGGACAGGAACGCCAAAGTCTGCTCCAACGTTGCCGCTAGATACGCTTTGGTGTGGGCGGCGTCTGGCAAGCTCAAATCCCAGCGCGTTTCGTGCGGCACCGTGCTGGAGTTGTAATAAGCATCAGAGCCTTTCAACAAGGAAGGCAAACGCAGCAGGTCAGGGTTGTAGCGGATGCCTAGATCGCGCTCTGGGTTGCGCCCAATCCAAAATTCTTGAAACCAGCCAATATGTCCCAACTCCCACAGCGGTGGGTTGAGCTCGTCAGAATGTGGCACCTGCAATTGACCGGCAGCCACATACGCATCAAATACCTGCAGCGTCCCACGCCGAACTTCTTGCAAGGCTGCACCCAAGCGTGGCGCATCGGCACAGCGCCAGCTGGCGGTTGAAGGTGTATCAGGGTGAGCGATAGGGTGCATAATTTGCGCAGTCATGGTCTCCAAACACTCAGTCAAAAACATCCTCATCGTCAGCCCCGCGCTAGCCGCTGCCAACAATGGCAACTGGCAAACCGCCAAACGCTGGCAGCAGATGCTGTCTGGGCATTATCACGTGGAAATCGCGCAAAAGTGGCAAGTAAATAGCCAATCTAAGCAAGGTGAACCCTTTGATGCCATGCTGGCTTTGCACGCACGCCGCTCCGCAGATGCCATCGCTGCTTGGTCAGCGGCGTATCCTAACAAACCCATTGTTTTAGCACTCACGGGCACCGATTTGTACCGCGACATTGCCGTCGACGCCGCCGCTCAGCAGTCGCTGCAGTTGGCGCAGCGAATCATCGTGCTGCAAGAGCTGGGGCTACTTAGTCTTCCAGCGGACGTGCAAGACAAAGCTTGTGTGATTTTTCAATCCACCACGCGCCGCCAGCCAGTGAAAAAAACCAACAAACACCTGCGGGTGCTGATGGTCGGGCATTTGCGGGCGGAAAAGTCACCGCAAACTTACTTTGCAGCTGCTCGTGCTTTGGCGCAGCACCCCGACATTTTGTTAGATCACATCGGCGCACCGCTGGATGCTGCCTTGGGCGAGCAAGCGCGGCAATTGGCCGCTGAAGTCCCCACCTACCGCTATTTGGGTGAGCAAAGCCATGCTGCCACGCGCGCCCGTATCGCACGTGCCCACGTGCTCGTGCACCCCAGCCAGATGGAGGGTGGCGCGCATGTGGTCATGGAGGCGGTGATGAGCGGCACACCGGTGCTGGCGTCTCGCATAGACGGCAATGTCGGTATGCTTGGCGCGGATTACGCGGGGTATTTTGACTGTGGTGACGCGCAGCAGCTGGCCCATGCGCTGATCGCTTGCAGAGATGGGCAAAATCTACCATCCAGCAAAATTTCAGAATTGGCACGACAATGCAGCCTGCGCGAAACACTGTTCGAGCCAGCAGCCGAGCAAGCTTCCTTGCTGCGCGTCATCGCCGAAACTCTTTAACTCTACAACTTTTTAAATTTCCCAAACTCACGCATGCAAACTTCAGACCAGCCTATTTTGCGCGACATTGTTTTGATCGGCGGCGGCCATAGCCACGTAGGCGTACTCAAAAGTTTTGGCATGAACCCGATGCCTGGCGTGCGCCTCACGCTGATTTGCACCGACATGCACACCCCCTACTCTGGCATGCTGCCTGGCTATGTGGCGGGGCATTATGACTACGATGCGGTGCACATTGATCTTTCGCGTTTGGCTGCGTTTGCTGGGGCGCGGCTGTACCGTGATGAAGTCGTCGGTATTGACCGCGCCAATCAAAAAGTCATCTGCAAAAGCCGCCCAGCCGTGCCCTACGACCAGCTTTCCATCAACATCGGTTCCACGCCGCAGTTGCAAGGTGTGCCAGGCGCTGCCGAGCACGTCGTTGCCGTCAAACCAATTCGCAATTTCAACGACCGCTGGCTCCAATTGCTTGAGCGGGTCAAAACCCATACAGGCAAAACCACCATCGCCGTGGTGGGTGCTGGGGCGGGCGGCGTAGAGCTGTTGCTAGCCATGCAGTTCCGTTTGCGCAACGAGCTGACCCAGCTGGGTCGCAACCCCGATGAGCTGACTTTTCATCTGCTGACCAGCAGTGACACCATTTTGCCCACGCACAGCGCTGGCGTGCGCAGCCGTTTCGCTACCGTGCTCGCGCAGCGCGACGTGCAAGTGCATCTCAATGCAGAAGTGACGCGGGTAGACAGACAAGGGAACACTGGCGTGCTCACCACTGCTTCAGGTCAAGAAGTCCAAGCCGACGAAATCATCTGGGTCACGCGTGCTGGCGGTGCTCCTTGGCTTAAAAGCACGGGGTTAAAGCTGGATGCTGAAGGTTTTATTGAAGTTAGCGACACGCTGCAAACCATCACCGACCCCTTGATTTTTGCGGCGGGCGATATTGCCAATATGGTCAATTTCAAGCTGGAAAAAGCCGGCGTGTTCGCGGTACGCCAAGGCAAGCCACTCACTGAAAATTTACGCCGTGCCGTTGGCGGGGTGGCTTTGGAAGCCTATCGACCCCAAACGAGTTGGCTCGCGTTGATCAGCACGGGTGACAAATACGCCGTGGCATCACGCGGCTGGTTGGGCTTTGCGGGTGCTTGGGTCTGGCAGTGGAAAGATTGGATTGACCAGCGCTTTATGCGTAAATTCAGCGAATTTCCAGAGATGTCAGCCAGTGCCTCGAAAGCCCCGGCAAATAACACACTGAGCGCCGTCAAACTTAATTCCGAAGAATCGTTGCAAGCCATTTCCGCCATCGCCATGCGCTGCGGCGGCTGTGGCGCAAAAGTCGGTTCTTCAATTTTGCAACGCGCGCTGAGCAACTTGCATCCTGTGCAGCGTGATGATGTGCTTATTGGCTTGAAAGACCCGGACGATGCCGCTGTCGTACGCGTGCCTCCTGGGATGGCGATGGTGCATTCGGTCGATTTTTTCCGCGCCTTCATTGACGACCCTTATATTTTCGGCAAAGTCGCCGCCAACCATGCACTGGGTGATATCTGGGCGATGGGAGCTGTGGCGCAAACCGCCACCGCCGTCTGCACCGTCCCGCCCGGCATGGATGCCAAGGTGGAAGACGTACTCTTTCAAATGATGACCGGCGCGCTCGAAGTGCTCAACGACGCCAATTGCGCTCTGGTAGGCGGCCACACCGGCGAAGGCAAAGAGTTGGCGTTGGGCTTCGCCGTGAACGGCTTGATTGAAGACAAACCTGAAGCCATCCTACGCAAAAGCGGTATGCAGCCGGGTGACGTGCTGATTTTGACCAAACCCATCGGTACCGGAACCCTGTTTGCCGCGCACGCCCGCCTTGCCGCCAAAGGCCGCTGGATTGACGCGGCGCTGCAAAGCATGGTCATCAGCAACCGCGTCGGTGCCCAAGTCCTGCGCGAGTATGGCAGCACGGCGTGTACTGACCTCACCGGCTTCGGCCTGCTGGGCCATTTGGTTGAAATGACGCGCCCCTCAGGCGTTGACGCAGAAATTCAATTGAGTG
>CBDUEA010000140.1:0-5337 GCA_965365965.1 uncultured Polaromonas sp.
TGTTGATTTAAATTCATGATGTTGTTCTGAGGTTGATCAGGCTCGCTTGTTCACGCAAAACGCGCCATGCAGCCGCGCAACTGTTCCAGACCGCGACGAATCCAAGTTTTAACCGTCCCCAATGGCAGCTTGAGTTGCTCGGCCAAATCGCTGTGACTCAAATCACGCAAATACGCCAAACTCACTACCTCGCGTTGTTTGTTATCAAGCTGGTTCATGCACTGCTGCAGCGCCCACGCTTGCTCACTCGCCAGTGCCGTGTTCATCGGGTTGGGGGCATTACCTTCTAGCGTGTCACTCAGCACCTCATCCAACTCTTGGGTCAAATGCATGCGTTCTGCCGAACGGCGACGTAAAAAATCCAAAGCTCGGCTGCGCACAATCAAACCCATCCAGGCCATCGGTGGGCTCAGCGTGGCACGGTAATCTGCCGCGGCTCGCCAGATGTGCATATAAGCCTCTTGCACCACATCCTCTGCCCACTCGCGCTTGTTCACCACACGCAGCGCCAAACCATAAAGTTTGGACGAGGTGGTGTCGTACAAAGCTTTTAAAGCAGCTTCATCGCGATTGGCCATGCGGTCTATGAGGTTCATAAGATCAGTGTCTGTTTGGTCTATTTTTAATGCGTCCATGCGCACATTGTCTGTTAAATGACGAGGAAATCGTCGTCTGTGGTTTTATTTATACGCGTCAGTCCCCGAATTGGATTCAGCGCGAGTTTATTACCCAACAAGGGAAATTTAGATAACTCTAACAATTGCTGAATCCAGTCTTCATACGAGCAGCGTATTCAGAGTGTCGGCACGAGATTTATAGTTTTTTCTAGCCGTCGTTTTCAAATTCAGCCACATTTTTTAATTGACAAAGGAAGCCATCATGAAATCACTTATCTTTAATTCAGCTGCACCCACCATCATTGCTTCACGTCGCTCGTTCATGGGCACCACAGGTATGCTCTCCGCAGCCGCCGTTGCCATGTTGGCAGGCAAAGACTCTTTGGCTCAAGGTATGGGGGGCGACATGTCCAAAGATGCCGCAATTTTGAACGTCGCCTTGGGGCTAGAACACGAAGCCATCAACGCTTATCAGTTAGGCGCATTGAGCGGTTTGCTGCAAAAACCAGTGCTTGATATTGCGGTTTCTTTTCAAAGCCACCACAAAGCACACCGTGACGCTTTGATTGCCACCATTCAAAAAATGGGTGGAACACCCGTGGCTGAAAAAGCCATTGGCGACTATGCCAAAGCCCTCAAAGCCGACACTTTGAAAAACCAAGGTGACGTGCTGGACTTGGCTGCGCGATTAGAGCTAGGCGCCATCAACGCATACTTAGGCGTCATCCCCGCTTTTGGCAGCAAAGACCTTGCCAAAATTGCAGGCCGCTTGGCTGCCGACGAGACCATGCACTTCACGATTTTGACCAACGCTTTGGGTCGTCCTTTGCCGGCTGGCGCTTTATCTTTTGGTGCATGATGCCACGCCGTATGATGCACAACGTCCAAGCAACTTTAGTTGTAGGTTTGCTGACCTTAGGCGCGCAGGCAGCCTTTGCGCAGTCTGCGCTTCTAGTTGGTTCGGCCATTCAAGGCAAGGCGCTGTACGACGCACGCTGTAGCGCTTGCCACAGTGTTGACGCGAACCGCGTTGGCCCCATGCATTGGGGTCTGCTGGGTCGCAAAGCAGGCAGCGCCAAAGGCTACAAATACTCTGACGCTTTATTGAAAAGCAAAGTCGTCTGGTCGCACGACACATTGCTCGCCTGGCTCACGAACCCTGAATCCTTGATTCCTGGCCAGCGCATGGGCTATGCCATGGACAACGCACAGGATCGCGAGGACATGGTTGCTTACTTGGCTACGTTGAAAAAGCCGTAACCCCGCTTCAAGTACAAGAGCAAAGTCACTGCTCCATAAACGTCACCAAAGGCGCCAAGGCAGCAAATTGGCCTTGGCGTTTTTCTTTAGCGGCAAGAATGGCTTCGCGCACATGGGCATTGCTCCAAATTGCGCCTTGCAACCAACCCATTTGCTTCAGCGATTCATCGACCGTGTGATCACGCGCGTAATGAATCGCTTGCTTGGTACCCCACATCGCCACGGGCGGTTTGCTGGCTATTTCTTGGGCACACTGCAGCGCCGCAGCCAGCATCGCTTCATGCGATTCAAACACCTCGTTGACCAAACCATAGGCCAAGGCTTTGTCGGCTTTGAGTCTGCGTCCGGTATAAGCCAAATCTTTGACCACAGCCAACGGAATCAACTTGGGCAAACGCTGCAATGTCCCGACATCGGCCACCATGCCAATATTGATCTCTTGAATACAAAAGAACGCTTCTGTCGTTGCATACCGAATACAGCATGCCGTCACCATATCCACTGCGCCACCGATACAGCCGCCTTGAATCGCTGCTATCACAGGAATGCGCAGTGTCTCCAACTTGGTAAACGTAGCCTGCATGTCAACCAACAAGTCATACATGGCAGCGCGACCTTCTGGGCTTTGGTCATCCATTTGAATCGCGCCAGCAAAAGTCTCTAAGGCCATGCCAGCGCTAAAATGTTTGCCCGTGCTTGAAATAACAAGCGCTCGCGCTGTGCCTTCTTTTTGAATACGCGTCAACACCTCATCCAGCTCACGCCAAAATGTAGGGTGCATGGTGTTCATCGCTTCAGGGCAATTCAGCACCAAATGGGAAACGTGGTCGGTTTGTGTGAGGGAGAAAGAATGTAATATAGTCATCTCAGCACTATAAATTAACCGAGTTGATTCACCCAGTCGCACCTGAGACGTTGCGCATTATGCGCGGCGATGCGCCAACCGATGTAGAGATTCGGTAAAGTCATGGCCAGCAAGCTAAAAGGCAAACACCATTCGGCGTCTAGCACGAAAACGGGTAACAACCCCACCCAACCCATGATCCAAATGGTCAGCACTGCGTCTAACAATTGATACTCTAAAGGATGGTCAGCTTTGTGCAATACATGCCATTTTTTGACACGTTGCAATTTACTGAGAGAAATGGACTGCCAATGAAGGTGAGTCATTGAAACCTCCTACCGAGAGGCTTCAATGTAAGTTAACAGTAAGTTTTCGTCAAGCTCTAAATTGCCTAAACAGCATCGAGAGCGCAATCAATCAATTGACTGTGATGATGTCGCGATGCATGGGCGCCAATTTCGCCAACAGTTGGTTTTGACTTCTGAACGCAATGCCTTGCGCATCCATGGATTGCTGTAGCACTTCCACCAAAGCGTTGAAGTCAGTTTTGGTGATGTCCATGCTGTTGTGTGTGGTTTTCATGTCAGGGCCTTTGTAATTGCATGGCCCGCCAGAGACTTGGCAAAATTGCTCGACAAGCTGTGACTTCAAATTCGCCACATTGGCTTTCTTGAAGGCTTCTGCCAAGCGCGGATCGGCTTGCAAACGTGGCACAAAGTCGTCCATCAACTTGACCAAACCAGCCTTTTCACCAAACGCTTGATAAAGCGCGGGCGAACTGTCCGCTATCGCAGCCATGGATTGGGCTTGTACAGAACCGGTAAAGACGGCGGCCAAGGTGAGCGCCGTTGCAATAAGTGTTTTTTTCATGATAATTCCTGAACGAGGTTAGATTAGCTATCAATAGGTTTGATGAATAAATGGTAAGGCCGTGTTTTAGAACGCAATCTGACCCGACAAGTACACACCTGTCTGCTTTTTCGGGGTGATGCCGGGAATGATGCGACCCAAGTCCACGTAGGCCAAAGTCAGCGACACATTCTTGTTAGGTGCCCATGCGATGAAAATATCCTTCCAAGCCTGCTCTTGCAACCCGCCCCCCAAGCCAGCGGCTCTGCCCAAAGCTTCTAAATTATTCGGCTTCGCGCGGTATTCAGCGCCAATCGCAACGTTTTTGCTCAACAAATAAGCAACTGATATTTCTGGCTGGAGGGTGCGACTGTTTTTACCCGGCGCAGCAGAGCCAAAACCCAGCAAACCATTTTGATTGGCATTGGTGTAGCGCAGCGTACCGTTAACCAACAAACTTTGCGCCAAAAAGAGCTTAGTGGCGCTCACATACACATCTGTGCCACTGGTTTTGGTGCCTAAAAAGTCCAAGACTGAGCCAATCGAGCCGGGTTTGACCGATTTGTACTCCAAACCCACCGCAATTTGCGGCATCAAGGAGTCGCTGTCCAAAACCGCATCCCCCGCAACACGGACTTTCACGCCGACGATATCCATGTTGATGTGCTGCCCAGGCGTGACGCCAAAAGGGGCGATACCATTCAGTGCAATGGCTGGCGAAGCGTCAAAATCTTGACGCGCCAACGACAATTCCACGCGGTTTTGGATGCCCACCGCCACGCCGTAGGTCTTCAAGCCGTAATCTTGCGTTTTGGCAGCGGTGACATTGGCACTCACACCGATTTCACCGTCTGTTGCATTGCTACCAATCACCGCCCAAGGCGTCAAACCGCCGCCAGCTGCGCCGTCAATGCTGCTGACGCCGCCCGTGAGCAGCAATTTTCCGGTATCGGCCTGCGCAACGGTGGCGCAGAACATGGCCACGATCAAAGCGGTGGCCTTGAATCCTGCGGTGCTGACAAAGCATGAAGTTGAATGGTTCATTCCAAAGTTCCAAAATTGGTTAATAAAAGTGTCGTCCAGTGTGATTACGTGCCCAAAATGCGTTTGGATTCAAAAGTTACAACTATTTTTATCCGTTTTGCAGCATGGTGCATAGAGCTTGAGAATACGTGCGAAATCTTGACTCCGGTCAAAGTGCTTGACATTAATTGGGCGCATGATGAAATCATCTTAATCAGGAAGGTCATTTCATGAACACTCAACAACTCACCGCCCCATTCAAAAACCAATTGCTGGCCAAACAAGCAACCCTACAAGAGCGACTGGCCAGTTTGCGCGGTGGCAAGGTGAGCCGCACGGAAGCTTCGGCCAACCATTTCAGCCGACCTGAAGATTCCACCGCTCAGGTCGCCACAGCGCGCGATCTCGAATTTGCACTGGATGAACATGAAACCGCTGAATTAAATTTGATAGCCGCTGCGCTGCGTCGTATTGAAGAGGGCACCTATGGCCAATGTGTGGACTGTGGCGTAGAGATTCCAGCAGCTCGTCTGCATGTCGCGCCTGAAGCAGCACGCTGCATCGCATGTCAAGAAAAAACTGAATAAGAAGCTACGAAACTAAAAAGAGCGTTTAGTGCTTTTCACCATCCTCGGTTTCGACATCTGCCATCATCTGCGCAATCAAATCTTCTGCCGTGCTCGGTTTGTTGACGCTGATGGGACGCTCTAGCTCACCCTCAGACTTGATCAAACTACCCACCCG
>CBDUEA010000141.1:0-5295 GCA_965365965.1 uncultured Polaromonas sp.
CCACCATCACGCCAAACACGCTGTGTGAGCCACTGCTGAGTTGCGCGGCAATGTCTTTGGCGACGTCGATTTGCTTTTCATGCTTTTTGCTGCTGTTGGCATGGCTGCAGTCGACCATCAGCGTAGCGGGTAGTTTCGCCGCAACCAAATCTTTGCAGGCTGCTGCAACACTGGCGGCATCGTAGTTTGGCGCTTTGCCACCACGCAAGATGACATGACAGTCTGCGTTGCCATTGGTTTGCACAATCGCGACTTGGCCATTTTTGTGGATCGACAGAAAGTGGTGGCCTCCCGCAGCGGCTTGAATCGCATCGGTGGCAATTTTGATGTTGCCATCGGTGCCGTTTTTGAAACCAATCGGCGCGGACAGGCCCGAAGCCAGTTCGCGGTGGACTTGGCTCTCGGTCGTGCGCGCACCAATCGCGCCCCAGCTGATGAGGTCACCCAAGTATTGCGGTGAAATCACATCCAAAAACTCGCTGCCGGCAGGCAAGCCCATGCGGTTGATTTCAATCAGCAACTGACGCGCCATGCGCAGGCCTTCGTCGATGCGGTAGCTCTCATCCAAATACGGATCGTTGATCAACCCTTTCCAGCCCACGGTGGTCCGCGGTTTCTCGAAGTACACGCGCATCACGATTTCTAGCGTTCCGGCGTATTTAGCGCGTTGGGCAATAAGACGATGCGCGTATTCCAATGCGGCTGCAGGGTCGTGGATGGAACATGGGCCAATCACAACGAGCAAACGGTCGTCTGTACCCGCCATGATGTTGTGGATGCTTTGGCGGGTGCTGCTGATCAACGACTCAGCAGCGGTGCCGCGAATCGGGAAAAAGCGAATCAAATGTTCTGGAGGTGGAAGCACGGTGATATCCTTGATGCGTTCATCATCGGTTTGACTTGTTCGGTCGTTTGAATTGATTGCATTTTGTGGATACCAGGTGTCGCTGGCGTTTGTCTGGGTGGTCATGCGTCGCTCCTAAGTTGAAAATAAGCTGAAAAAAGGTTTCGGTTAAATCTGAAAGGCTAAAAAAAAACCGCCGGGCTGTTCAGTCCGGCGGTTTCTTCGAGATGGGCTTGCTGATTTTACTTATACAGATGCCTCTCGTCCGCCTAGAACTGAGAACCAAAAATAAAAGAAGTAAAATTTACTTTGCATAGCATTAAATGTAGCACAAGCTGCCTGTTCAAAACTTACAGCTCACTCAGATGCAACTTTTCCTGCCAAGCACCTTCCAACACAAGATGCAAAAGTCTGAGAAAATAGCGCTATGAAACGTATTGTCTACATCACGACAGCCATCGCTGCCCTTGCTATAAGTGCTGTCTTGTTCTTCACCACGGGGAGTTCGGTTGCACCTGAGTCAACGTTTGTGCTGCTCAATGGCTCCAAAGTTTCCACCGCTGACTTCAAAGGCAAGGTGACTTTGGTGAATTTTTGGGCGACCAGCTGCACCACCTGTGTGGCGGAAATGCCGCAGATCATCGCCACTTACGACAAATTCAAGGACAAAGGCTTTGATACGGTGGCTGTAGCGATGAGCTATGACCCACCCGCTTATGTGGTGAACTATGCGGAAACACGCAAATTACCCTTCAAAGTAGCCATTGACAACACTGGTGCGGTGGCCAAAGCTTGGGGAGAGGTCACCCTCACGCCAACCACTTACGTGGTCGACAAAAAGGGGCTCATCGTCAAGCGCTACGTTGGAGAACCAGATTTTGCCGAGCTACACCTGCTGATTAATAAGTTATTGACGTCTGTTTAATAGTATTTAGCAACTGTCAAAAGAAAAAGCCAAATTTACAAGAAATCTGGCTCTAGCCGGCGTATTCATTAACTAGTTAGCTATATATTTATAGAAAAATGCATTTTTAGTCAGCGCGAAATACGTCGTGGCAGGCTTTGCATGAGCTACCTACTGCGCCAAAGGCTGTTTTGATCGTGTCTAAATTTCCGGTTTTGGCAGCGACTTCGAGCTTGGCGGCAGCATCTACCATTTTCTCACTGGACTCTTTAAACTTGGCTTGTTCTTTCCAGACTTCTGGTTTGGCTCTGGATTTAAGGCCTTCGGTATTGGCCGTAAAACCTGTCCACGGCAAGGAGCTTAAAGTTGCCACAATGTGGGCGCTGTCTTGTGCTGCTTTGGCATCAAAAGGTGCTTTTCCCTGAACCATCGCTCCGATACGCCCAAAATGATTTGCCATGACGGTCAAAGCGCTTTGGCGGTATTTCACAGCTTCTTCAGGTTTTTGAAACTGTGCAGCAGCAGGAGCTGCAAAAACAATTGCGGTGGCAGTGAGTAACATTGAAGCAATGACTTTCATGCTTGTCCTTTTGATATAGTAAGTTGATAGCTTGAAGAAATTATAAATTTCACAGCAAAGTTTGCTTTGCTATTATGCAGATTGATTCGTTCAATTTAAGTTCACACATAGCACTTTTGATACGGGTATGTACTAGTATTTCAGCTTTTTTTACTTAGAAATAACCTCATTTATCAACCATGAAATCAACACGCATTTGGGATCTACCCACCCGAATCTTCCATTGGGCACTGGTGCTTTGTGTAACTGGGCTGATTATTTCGGGCAACGTCGGCGGCAACGCGATGACTTGGCATTTCCGCTTTGGTTATAGCGTGCTCGCCTTGCTTATATTTCGCTTGTCCTGGGGATTGATAGGTGGCAGGTGGTCCCGGTTTTCATCTTTTATTTACTCACCCAGCAGCATCATCAAGTACCTCAAAGGCGAAGGACACCCACATCATTCAATTGGCCACAACCCCTTGGGTGCTTTTTCCGTGTTTGCGCTACTGGTTTTTTTGGCGGCACAAGTGGCTACAGGTCTGTTCAGTGATGACGACATTGCCACCTCTGGGCCATTCTCCAAGTTTGTCTCCGATGCGACGGTCAGGCTTGTTTCGGGTTACCACACCACCTTCGGCAAAATTTTCATCGTCGTTTTGGTGCTGCTACACGTAGGTGCCATTTTGTATTACCTCTACAAAAAACGTGAGAATTTGATCCAACCCATGATCCATGGTGACAAGGTTTTACCACTGGATACGCCAGCTTCACGTGATGACACTGCATCGCGCGCCGTAGCCTTGTTGCTATTTGCAGCGAGTGCAGCGTTGGTGTACTGGCTGGTCAGTCTAGGCGGGTAAGTTACGGTGACAAAAACAACCCTTCAATTCATTCCCCCCACCCAAGCGGCTGATTTTCTTGAAACAGCCGCTATTTTTTCGGGGGATGCGCTCCATTTTGGCGTCGATTTGTGCTTTCAAGACTTTGATGCCGAGCTAGCCAGCCTACCGGGCGACTATGCACCACCGCGTGGCGCGCTACTCTTGGCTTGGGTCGATGGCAAGGTGGCGGGCTGCTGCGCGCTGCGCCCGTTGGATAACTGTGATTACGTTAATGCGGCTGAGATGAAGCGCTTGTATGTGCGCTCTGCTTACAGAGGCTTGGGTCTTGGTCGACAACTGGCAGAAAAGATATTGGATGCCGCACGTCTAGCCGACTACAGCAGCGTGTTGCTAGATACCTTAGACGACATGGAAATCGCGCGCGCGTTGTATGAGGATTTGGGTTTCAAAGAAATTCCGCCGTACTATCACAACCCTTTGGCTGGAGCGCATTACCTCAAAGTAGATCTATAAATTCGCCTTTACTCGGCGTATTTATTCACTATTTAGCTACTGATAGTATAGCAACAGCTAACGCCACCTACAACTTGAATAAACTAGTTTTAGGTGGCGAGAACATCAAAACTTATCCCTTGGCTTGTGCGAGCATGGTTGCAGCATCACTCACTTCAAATTTTCCGGGGGCTTCGATGTTCAAGGTGCTGACTTTGCCGTCTTTGACGAGCATGGAATAGCGGTTGCTACGCAAACCCATACCTTTGCCAGTCAAATCGAGCGTCAAACCTGTCGCCTTGGTAAAAGCGGCATCGCCGTCGGCCAACATACGCACTTTGCCGACTGATTTTTGTTCACGCGCCCAAGCACCCATCACAAAAGCGTCATTCACGCTGACACACCAAATTTCATCGACACCAGCGGCTTTAAAAGCCGCCACTTGCTCTACATAGCCAGGAACGTGCTTTGCTGAGCAAGTTGGGGTAAATGCGCCTGGTAAAGCGAACAACGCGATGGTTTTGCCCGCAGTAGCTTGCGCCACGTTGACAGGGTTTGGGCCAATGCTGCAGCCTTCGCCTTCGACGTCTGCAAACTCCATCAGAGTGGTTGCGGGTAGGGTGTCACCAATTTTGATCATGAGGTCTCCTGTTGAAATAAATATGTTGGTTAACAAGCTGAAATTTTCTAATGCTTCATCGTAGATGCATCAAACCTTGACGAGAACTATTCATTGAACAACTCAAGCCCTTCAATTGTCGTCAAAAATGAGCAGACAAAACAAAAGCGGCTCACATAGTGAGCCGCTTTATAAGGACTTTCAATCAAAGTCTACTCACATTGAGCAGAACTTAGACACCAATCGCTTTTTGCACCAAACGGGTCGCAACCCAGTTCTTGGTTTTAGAAATTGGACGGCTTTCGGTAATTTCGATAGTGTCACCCAACTTGTACTCGCCCTTTTCGTCATGGGCGTGGTACTTGCTTGATTTACCAACGATCTTGCCATAGAGCTCGTGCTTCACACGGCGCTCAATCAGCACAGTCACTGTTTTCGTACGTTTGTCGCTGACCACCTTGCCAATCAAGGTGCGCTTGAGGGATGTTTTAGCTTCCGTCATTGTCGTTGCTCCTTATTTGGCTGGGGTTGCTGCTTGCTTCTCACCAAGAATAGTCTTGGCGCGAGCAATGTCACGGCGCGCAGAGCGCAGCGTAGCAGTGTTGTTGAGTTGTTGCGTTGCTTTTTGCATACGCAAACCGAAGTGGGCTTTTTGCAAAGCTTTAACTTCTGTTTCCAATGCGGCAACGTCTTTTTGGCGTAGTTCAGTAGTTTTCATATCATTTTCTCCTGATTATTAGCCAAGGGCACGCGCTACAAAAGTGGTACGCAAAGGCAGTTTGGCGGCTGCCAAACGGAACGCTTCACGAGCCAACTCTTCAGGCACGCCAACAATTTCAAACACGATTTTGCCGGGCTGGATTTCAGCAACGTAATATTCGGGGTTACCTTTACCGTTACCCATACGCACTTCGGCAGGCTTTTGGGAAATTGGCTTGTCAGGGAACACTCGAATCCAGATACGACCGCCACGCTTCACGTGACGAGAAATCGCACGACGTGCGGCTTCGATCTGGCGTGCCGTTAAACGAC
>CBDUEA010000142.1:0-5277 GCA_965365965.1 uncultured Polaromonas sp.
ATTGGTAGCATGACTTATGGCGTCAAAAAAGATACGAGTTTTAAGTTGTTCCTTGAGGCTTTGCGTCTCAATACCAATTCTGCCATTGCGATGATTGAACAAGCCAATAGCATGGTGATGCTGGAAGGCGACAAACGCATGAAGGAAGCGACCCAACTCTATGAAGCTGCTGTTGCATGTAAAGCTTTCGATGCCATGGAGCGGTTGGATATTGAAATGGCCAAATCTGAATTAGAAGACTAGCCGACAGCTCTAAATTGTCAAAAAGTATGGAAACAAAATGGTTAGAAGACTTTGTCAGTTTGGCAGAAACCCGCAGTTTTAGTCGCTCTGCACAACTTCGTCATGTCACACAACCGGCATTTTCTCGTCGAATTCAAGCGCTTGAAGCTTGGGCAGGTACGGATTTGGTCGATCGCAGTTCTTACCCGACCCGTTTGACTGCAGCTGGCGATACGCTCTACGACCAATCGCTGGAGATGCTGCGTGCTTTGCAAAGCACCCGTGCCATGCTGCGCGGACACACAGCAGCTGGGCAAGATGTGATTGAGTTTGCCGTACCGCACACCCTCGCGTTCACCTTCTTTCCAGCCTGGGTGTCAGCTCTACGTGAAAATTTTGGGCCAATCAAAAGTCGTTTGATTGCGCAAAACGTGCACGATGCAGTATTACGCTTGGTTGAAGGCAGCTGTGACTTGCTGATCGCGTACCACCACTCCTCACAACCCTTCCAATTGGATGCAGACCGCTACGAAATGGTGAGCTTAGGGCAAGAGGTGATTGCGCCTTATGTCAAGCCTGACGCAGATGGTCAACCTTTGTTCAAACTACCAGGACGAGCTGGTCATCCACTACCCTATTTAGGCTACGCTACGGGGGCTTATTTGGGCATGGTGGTGGATTTGATATTGAAACAATCAAAAATAGCCATTCACTTGGACCGCGTGTACGAAACAGACATGTCTGAAAGTTTGAAAGCGATGGCATTAGAAGGACATGGTATTGCGTTTCTACCCTACAGCGCCGTCAAAAAAGACCTTCGCGCCAAACGCTTGGTCAGCGCGACACCACCCGACATGCTTGATTTAAACATGAGCATGGAGTTGCGTGCTTATAGGGAAAAACCCTCAGGCAAAGAAGCAAAAAAAGGAGCAGCTCAAGCGCTTTGGGCTTATTTAGTGCAAAACAGCACGACATAATTCGTCATAATCACAAAGCGCGTAGACATATAAATTTTATGCATATTGCTGCACATTTTGAGCATTGGTGTTTAATCGTAACTGCATTTACAGTTCGCGCCACGAAGTCAGTACGAATCTTGATGCACAAGGGTATTCCCGTAAGACCAATGATTTAAAGTGACGTTATTGAAATTCTTTATTTTTTTTGAAAGATTGAACATGAAAAAACAAGTTATCGCCCTCGCCATTTTGGCCATTACTGCTGGAACGACTGCTTTTGCTCAAAGCAACGATACGCTGGCCAAAATTAAGGGTTCTGGTGCTATCAGTCTAGGTGTTCGTGATTCATCGGCATTGTCCTATACCTTAGGAAATGGTAAGTATGTCGGCTTTCACACAGAAATGGCCGAACGCATCGTTGATGACCTCAGCAAAGCTGTCGGTAAAAAACTCGCCATCTCTTACACACCAGTGACTTCACAAAACCGCATTCCGTTGGTGCAAAACGGTACTGTGGACTTAGAGTGTGGTTCAACCACCAACAATACCGCTCGCCAAAAAGATGTGTCTTTTGCGATGACCACTTATGTTGAAGAAGTTCGCATTGCCACCAAAGCCAACTCAGGTATTACGGGCATCAAAGATTTAAACGGTAAAACTGTATCTACAACTACGGGCACAACTTCCGTGCAAACGCTACGTAAAAACGAACGTGCCAATGGTATTGATTTTAAAGAAGTTTTGGGTAAAGACCATGCTGACAGCTTCTTGCTGCTTGAATCTGGTCGTGCTGATGCGTTTGTGATGGATGGCTCCATTTTGGCAGCCAACATTTCAAAGTCAAAAGCACCTAACGACTACAAGATCGTCGGTGAAGTTTTGTCAGTTGAGCCGATTGCTTGCATGTTACGCAAAGACGATCCCGCCTTTAAGAAAGCGGTTGACGACAGCATCAAACGTCAAATCGCAGACGGCTCATTGAACAAACTGTATGACAAATGGTTTTTACAACCAATTCCTCCTACAAACACCAAAGTTGGACTCCCTATGTCAGAGGCTACTAAAGCAGCTTGGGCTAAACCAAATGATCGCCCAATGGAAGACTACGCTGCTAAAAAATAAGCTTTGGTTTTGAGTCGCAAACACCCCATCTATCGATGGGGTGTTTGCGATTTCAAAAACAGCATCGGATTGAATACAAAGGCTGAGGAACGCTCATGGCAGTTGGCGAGATTTTGGAGGTGTTCTGCAAGAACACGATTGACGGCGAGATCATGGCTGGTTGCTGGGGCCAAGGTAGAGACATAACCTACTTACATTGGATGATCGAGGCTTGGGGCTGGACGGTTGGCGTTTCTTTAGTGGCGTTAGTGATTGCTCTGGTTGTGGGCTCTGTGATTGGTGTCATTAGAACATTGCCCAACAGTCCTTGGGCCGCTCGATTCGGCATTGCATGGGTCGAACTTTTTCGCAACATCCCCTTATTGGTACAAGTATTTTTGTGGTACTTTGTTTTACCGAAAATTATTCCGCCAATGCGCTCCCTGCCACCTTTTGTGCTGATAGTTTGCGCATTAGGTTTTTTTACCTCTGCGCGAATTGCAGAGCAAGTGCGCTCTGGTGTGGAAACATTGCCGCGCGGGCAACGCTATGCAGCCATGGCGGTTGGGTTCACCACTTTTCAAAGCTACCGTTATGCCATCCTACCTATGGCATATCGCATCGTGTTTCCTACACTGATCAGTGAAGCGATGAATATTTTTAAAAATTCTGCAGTTGCGTTTGCTGTGTCTATCCCGGTTTTATCACAATACTTTTTACAAGCCTCTGAAGAAACAGGCGCAGTTATAACTATGTTTATTGCTGTCACGTTGTTATACATCCTCAGCGCAATGACAATGAACAGACTGCTGGTTTCGGTTGAGAAACGCCTGCAACTTCCAGGCTTTGTCGCATCTGGCGGCACTGGAGGGCATTGATCATGGGATTTGACTTTTCATTCTTTACGTGGGAATTGGTTCAATCCTATATCCTCAAAGGATTGTATTTCAGCGTTTTGCTAACCATCATTGCGACTGTCGGTGGTATCTTTTTTGGAACGATTTTGGCTTTGATGCGCTTATCTGGTAAAAAATGGCTGGAATTACCGGCGGCTTTTTACGTGAACGGCATGCGCAGCGCTCCGTTGGTGATGGTGATTTTAGGTTTTTACCTGCTCGTCCCTTTTATCATTGGTCGGCCTATCGGTGCAGAGTACTCAGCCGTCATCACATTTATCGCATTTGAAGCCGCTTACTTTAGCGAGATCACTCGTGCCGGTATTCAGTCGATCACGCGTGGGCAAGTTTTTGCCGGACAAGCATTGGGGATGACTTATGGTCAAAACATGAAGTTGGTCATATTGCCACAAGCTTTTCGAAACATGTTGCCCGTACTGTTGACACAGACCATCATTTTGTTTCAAGACACGTCCTTGGTTTACGCTATTGGTGCGTATGACTTGCTCAAAGGTTTTGAAACCGCAGGTAAAAACTTCGGTCGACCTGAAGAAAGCTACCTGTTAGCAGCCGTTGTTTATTTTGTTTTATGCTATGCGTTGTCATGGATGGTGAAACAATTGCATAAGAAAATTGCCATAATTCGATGATTGGGAGAGTTGACTATGATTGAACTTAAAAACGTTTCCAAGTGGTATGGCTCCGTGCAAGTACTGAACAATTGCACCACCAGCATCAAAAAGGGTGAGGTTGTGGTGATTTGTGGCCCATCCGGCTCAGGCAAATCAACCTTGATCAAAACCATCAATGCACTAGAGCCTTTTCAAAAAGGTGAGATTTTTGTCGATGGCTTGGCTGTACATGACCCAAAGACAGATTTGCCTAAACTTCGTAGCCGCGTGGGTATGGTGTTTCAAAACTTTGAGTTGTTTCCTCATTTCAGCGTCACAGAAAATTTGACCATTGCACAAGTCAAGGTGCTGGGTCGCAGTCAAGATGAAGCCAAAGCGCATGGTTTGAAATATCTAGATCGCGTAGGTTTGATGGCGCACAAAGACAAGTTTCCTGGTCAATTGTCTGGCGGGCAACAACAGCGTGTAGCGATTGCCCGTGCACTCAGCATGGACCCGATTGCCATGTTGTTTGACGAGCCCACCTCCGCACTTGATCCTGAGATGGTTGGTGAGGTACTTGATGTCATGATGGGCCTGGCCACCGAAGGCATGACCATGATGTGCGTGACCCACGAAATGGGTTTTGCCAAAAAGGTCGGCAGCCGCGTGATCTTCATGGACGTGGGCGGGAAAATCTTAGAAGACTGCTCAAAAGACGAGTTCTTTAGCCACCCAGAGAACCGTCAACCCCGAACCAAAGAGTTTTTAAACAAAATTTTGGCGCACTGATTTGTGCATCTCACCTAAAAAAAAGACACCCTTAGGTGTCTTTTTTTTTGAGACAATTGACCCATGACGCAAACTTTAAACTCGGCATTGAACACCACATTGACAATAACCCGTCCTGATGACTGGCACCTACACGTTCGCGATGGCGATGCACTGAACACGGTTGTCCCCCACACTGCCGCCCAGTTCGGCCGCGCCATCATCATGCCGAACCTGCGTCCGCCCGTCACCACCGCCGCGCAAGCGTTGGCCTACAAGGCCCGCATTCAGGCCGCGGTGCCTGCAGGATTGAACTTTGAACCATTGATGACGCTGTATTTGACCGACAACTTGCCCGCAGACGAAATCAAGCGCGCCAAAGATGCAGGTGTTGTAGCTGCCAAACTTTACCCAGCCGGTGCAACCACCAACAGCGATGCCGGTGTGACTGTTCTGCGCAAGACCTACAAAACATTGGAAGCAATGCAGCGTGAAGGCCTACTGTTGTTGGTGCATGGTGAAGTCACGTCATCGGATATTGACTTGTTTGACCGCGAAGCCGTGTTTATCGACACGCAATTGATTCCCCTGCGACACGACTTCCCTGAACTCAAAATCGTTTTTGAGCACATCACGACGAAAGAAGCGGCGCATTACGTGCGCGATGCAGATAAATTCACAGCTGCCACCCTCACCGCACACCACATGCTATACAAC
>CBDUEA010000143.1:0-5273 GCA_965365965.1 uncultured Polaromonas sp.
TCATTGCCTAGTTTGCTCTTATTTTCAGAGCAATCTGTGGCTGGTGGTCAGCTGGAAGAGCCGCTGGCCGACTCTGTACGCAATGCCTTAAGTTCAGCCGTTGCGAGCACGGCGCCGCCCATTCCTGAGTTTCAAGACACGGAGTCTCGCCTAAAATACCTGCGCTGGCTCGGTTCGATGAGTGATCGATTGGTCAAGAAAAAGCCTGATCCTCAGCAACGCATCGAGTTCTTGCAAACGGTTTGGTACGAGAGCAAGCGAGCTGGTTTAGACGTCTCTTTGGTGCTGGGTTTGACACAGGTGGAAAGCAATTTCCGCAAATATGCCGTTTCTCCCGTCGGCGCGCGTGGTTACATGCAAATCATGCCATTTTGGACGCGGGTGATTGGTGATGGTGATGCGTCCAAGCTCTTTCACCTGCAAACCAACTTGCGCTTCGGTTGCGCTATTTTGCGCCATTATTTAGACCGTGAGCGGGGTGATTTGTTCCTGGGGCTGGGTCGCTACAACGGCAGCCGAGGCAAAGCGGCGTATCCCGATGCGGTACTTGGTGCGAAGCGCAAATGGGAGTATGCGGGGTAAATATTCACTGTGAAGTTTTTTTCGTTGAAGCTGGGTCTTTCAAAATCTCATGCATCAGCATGCGCACTTTTCCTAAAATCAAGGGTTCAGTGCGAGAGGCGATTGTGACCAAACCAAAACGCGCTTTGGCTTGCAAGGGCGGCGACATGGGCAGTTCCACCACATCAGGGGCTGAGGCTCGGATAGCCAACACTACGGCATCGCTGTTGCGTGCCACATCCAACAAGCAGGAAATTTCCTCGGATCGCAGGTTCACCAGCTGATCAGGGTGTGCCTGCGAGCCATATCGTTCCATCAAAATGCGCGCCACTTCATCACTCAAAGGCGTGGAGGCAATGGGATAATCCCGCAGCATTGCAAACGGAACACTGCTTTTGTTCTCCAGCGGGTGACCTGGGCGGCACATGAAAGCGCCGGCCATCTCATAGATAGCTTCAACTTTCAAATCAGCCGATGGCTGCAAAGAGCGTATGTCCAAGATTAATGCATCTAAAAAGCGTTCACGCAGGGCCTGCACCAGCAGCGTGGTGCTGCCACGAGAAATATCGATGTGCGCTTTAGGATATTCGGTCGCCATGAGCATCAACATTGGCGACATCAGCATGGCACCCGGCCCAGAACCCATTCCAATCCGAAATTGCCCAATTTCCCCTTTTTTAAGTTGCAGACTGGTCTGGCGCAGTTCCTTGGCTTCGTCTACCAAGACGCGCGCGCGCTGGACAATCTGCGAGCCAAAAGTGGTGAGTTCGTTTTTTCGCCCGATGCGATCAAACAAAGGTTGACCTAATTCGACTTCCAGTGCTTTGATGCTTCGGCTCAAAGCCGGCTGCGTGAGATGCAGCTTGGTGGCCGATTGGCTGAATGACCCAGTGGCCGCCAATTCGATTAAATGTCTGAGTTGTACCAATGTCATTGCAGCTCCATGTATTCATAAAAGTTATGCTATATGAGACAAAAATGCATTGGACATTATAGATACGACATTTATAGAATGCAGCCACCATAACTACTGAGGGTGCTGATATGTCAATCAAACTTAACCGATGGACCGCCTTGTTGAGCGGGTTGTTCTTGGCTGGAGCTTCTTGGGCACAGGCTTATCCGAGCAAACCAGTGACTTTGATGGTGCCTTATCCTGCCGGTGGACTGTCTGACGTGATTGGCCGCCGCGTTAATGCGCCTTTGGGCAAGGCGCTAGGTCAGCCCGTGATTGTTGAAAATTTAGGCGGCGCCAGTGGCGGCATTGGCGCTCAAAAAGTGTTGAACGCACCGTCTGACGGCTATATGTTGTTTCAAGGTTCACCGAATGAGTTAATTTTTGCACCGATGGCATTGACATCAGTCAAATACAAATCAGAAGATTTTCGTCAAATTCACCGCATAGCGATGGCACCTATGGCCATCCTCGCGCGTGCAGATTTGCCAGTAAACAATGCGGATGAGCTGGTTGCTTATGCCGCCAAAGTCTTCAAAGAAGGCAAATCTTTGTCATACGGCAGTGTTGGCATTGGGTCTTTTTACCACTTACTGGGCGAAAAATTGAGCAAACAAACGGGTATTCCGATGTTGCACGTGCCTTACAAAGGCGCTGCAGATGTGGTTAAGGACTTGATCGGCAATCAGGTTGATATTTTCATGACACCCTACGGCGCTGCTCAAGTTGAGTTGGCAAAATCAGGCAAGATCAAGTTCATCGCCGCTTTGTCACCTAGCCGTGGCACCTTGATGCCTCAATTGGCCAGCACCACGGAAAGCAAAGCGTTGAAGACTTTCACCGCAGAAATTGGTACAGGTTATTTCGTTAAGCGCGACACACCAGAGCCGATTGTTCAAATCTTGCATAAAGCCATCCAATCCGTGATTGGTGATGTTGAGTTCAGAAGCAGCATGGTTGCCATGGGTCAGGAGACATCGCCTTTGCAATCGTTAGAAGTCGCCAACAAAGCCTTTGTAGACGAAACCACGCAATACCGTGCAATTGGCAAGGCGATCAACTTACAACCTCAATAACATGACATATTTACGCGATGCTCTCACTGAGCGGGTGGGTGAGTTCATCCACTTGCGGCGCGACATTCATCAACACCCCGAGCTGGCATTTGAAGAGCATAGAACCTCAGACCTGGTGGCCGCAAAGTTAGAAGCTTGGGGCTATGCTGTGCATCGCGGCTTGGGGGGCACTGGTGTGGTGGGTACCTTGACGCGCGGAAGCAGCAGTAATAAAAGCCATCGCAGTCTAGGCATTCGTGCCGATATGGACGCTTTGCCGATTCAAGAAACCACAGGCCTAGCCTGGGCCAGCAGCAAGCCTGGCCTCATGCACGCCTGCGGTCACGACGGGCATACCGCCATATTGTTGGCGGCGGCCAAAGTGATTGCACAAGACGTGTCGTTTGAGGGCACGCTGAATTTAATTTTTCAGCCCGCTGAAGAGGGCGGTGGCGGCGCTGTGCGCATGATGGCCGACGGCTTGTTTGATCAGCACCCCTGTGATGCCGTGTTTGCCTTGCACAACATGCCGGCTACGCCCGTGGGGCACTTTGTGTTTCGCGATGGGGCCGCCATGGCGTCCAGTGATTACGCCACGATTCGTATTCATGGCACGGGTGGCCATGGCGCCATGCCGCACCGAGCCGCAGATCCTTTGGTCGCTGCCGCCTCGATAGTCATGGCCTTGCAAACTATTGTGTCCCGTAATGTAGATCCTTTGCATACTGCTGTGGTCACGGTTGGCGCGATGCATGCTGGCAATGCCAACAATGTTATTCCAGCAATGGCCACTATGGAGCTCAGCGTGCGTGCGCTTGAACCACAGGTACGCTTGTTGCTGGAGCAGCGCATCAAGGCCTTGGTGGCGGCGCAAGCAGATAGCTTTGGTGTGAAGGCGGACATTGATTGGCGACAAGGCTATTGCGTGCTTGTGAACACGCAAGCTGAAACCGATTTTGCACGTCAAGTTGCGCTCAACATGGTGGGGCCAGAGCGGGTCACCTTGCAAGGGGTGGCATTGACAGGCAGTGAAGACTTTGCCTTCATGCTTGAAAAAATACCCGGCAGCTATTTGCTTATCGGCAATGGCGACGGTGATTCAGCTGGCGCGTGCATGGTACATAACCCGGGCTACGACTTCAATGACGATAACATCGCCACGGGCGCTTCGTACTGGAAGGCACTGGTGCAGGCGTTCTTTGCGGAGTAGAAGGCGATTAATTTATTCCGACCTGCTTCGAGATGAGATCGTCAGAGACTGCCCGTGCTAATGATGCTACCTACTGTTAAACTCAGTCGTATCGTTTCAGCGAAGGTATCGCGTCACGTTCAAAGTATCAAGGATTCCTAAGCATGAGCGACTATGTACCTCCCAGCGTCTGGACTTGGGACAAAGCCAACGGTGGCAAGTTTGCCAATATCAACCGACCGATCGCGGGCGCGACACATGAGAAAGACTTGCCAGTGGGCAAGCACCCGTTTCAGTTGTATTCGTTGGCAACGCCCAATGGCGTGAAAGTGACCGTGATGCTGGAAGAGCTGTTGGAGCTGGGTCACAAGGATGCGGAATACGACGCGTGGTTGATTCGTATCCAAGAGGGCGACCAGTTCAGCAGCGGATTTGTAGCGGTCAACCCCAACTCAAAAATTCCTGCGTTGATGGATAGAAGTGGACCTTCGCCGATTCGGGTGTTTGAATCAGGCGCTATCTTGCTGTATTTGGCGGAAAAGTTTGGCGCTTTTATGCCAACCGATGCCGCACAACGGGCTGAATGCTTGTCGTGGTTGTTTTGGCAAATCGGCAGTGCACCCTATTTGGGCGGTGGTTTTGGCCATTTTTACGCCTATGCACCTAGCAAAATGCAATACCCCATTGAGCGTTTTGCCATGGAAGTCAAACGCCAAATGGACGTACTGAACCGCCACTTGGCTGACCACCACTATTTGGCGGGGGATGAGTATTCCATCGCCGACATGGCGGTCTGGTCTTGGTATGGCACGCTGGCCAAGGGTCAGCTTTACGAAGCAGGTGAATTTTTGCAAGTGCAGGAATACACCCATGTGCTGCGCTGGACCAATGAAATTGCCAAACGCCCCGCAGTGCAACGCGGTCGCATGGTCAACCGCACCTGGGGTGCACCAGAGAGCCAATTACCAGAACGACACGATGCTGGAGATTTTAAAAAATGATGACGTCAAAGAGCACGCCCATGATGACTTTTTACGACTGCGCCACCGCACCCAGCCCACGCCGTGCCCGCATTGTGCTGGCTGAAAAGGGGGTTGCGCACGAGACGGTGCAAGTCGATTTACGCACCAAAGAGCAGCTGAGCGAAGCTTTTCGCGCTATCAACCCACAATGCACCGTGCCCGTCCTACACATCAAAGACGGCACGGAAAAGGGGCTTGTGTTAACAGACAACGCGGCCATCGCCGCCTACTTAGAAGCAACATATCCGCAGCCGCCGCTCTTTGGGATCACACCCGCAGACAAGGCCGAGATTGCCAATTGGCATTGGCGAGTTGAGTTTGAAGGCCTCCTTGCCATTGCTGAAGCTCTACGCAACAGCGCCCCCGCCATGGAAAACCGCGCCTTGCCTGGTCCCTTGGACTATGCCCAAATCCCTGCGCTGGCAGAGCGCGGTTTATCTCGCGTGCAGCAGTTTATGGACATGCTGGACAAGCACTTGGCGGGTCGCACC
>CBDUEA010000144.1:0-5246 GCA_965365965.1 uncultured Polaromonas sp.
CGGTTACTGCTACCTTGATTCCTTTGCTCACCTTGGGCATTCCCACCTCTAACACCGCTGCCATTTTGCTCGGTGCTTTCCAAAGCTACGGCATCCAGCCCGGCCCACAATTGTTTCAAACCTCGGCCGCTTTGGTTTGGGCTTTGATTGCCTCGCTCTACATTGGCAACGTGATGCTGCTGGTGCTGAATCTGCCGATGGTCGGCATGTGGGTGAAATTGCTCAAAATTCCCAAGCCGTATCTGTATGCTGGTATCTTGATTTTTGCGACGGTTGGTGTCTATGGCATGCGCCAAAGTGCGTTTGATTTGGTGCTGTTGTATGTGATCGGCTTGCTCGGGGTGGTAATGCGGCGGTTTGACTTTCCTACAGCACCTGTCGTGGTTGGTATGATTTTGGGGCCCTTGGCAGAAGCTCAATTACGCAACGCTTTGTCGATTGGTGAAGGCAAGTGGACGGTATTCTTGGAGCGTCCAATGTCCTTAACATTACTGTTGGTCGTGGTCGCGGTATTGTTCTTGCCAAAAATTGCGAAATTCTGGTCAAATAGACGTAGACCAGCATAAAAGATTAATAGTTTGCTATATTGTCTGTAGCAAACTATCTTTGCGATGTATTTGTAGCTGAACGGTTCAACAAGTGTGAAGATGCGAGTAGGATAGCGGGATGTCTAGATACACATTTGAAGTTGCAGTGACTTCGCAATACATCCCGGAGCAGTCTGATCCGCAAGAAGGTACCTACGCGTTTTCATACACCATCACGGTGAGCAACACTGGGCAGGTTGCTGCGCAGTTGATCTCGCGGCATTGGGTCATCATCGATGCGAACGGCCATACCGAAGAAGTCAAAGGCTTGGGCGTCGTTGGCCACCAGCCTTTGCTCAAGCCCAGTGAGTCTTTTCAATACAGCAGTGGGTGCCGTTTGCGCACGCCTACTGGCACCATGCATGGCAGCTATTTTTGCGTGGCTGAAGACGGTGAGCGTTTTGAGGTGCCCATCGACTTGTTTGTTTTAGAGGCCGATACGCCCAACGCGCGTGTTTTGCATTGAGCGCATTCAGCCCATCAAATTAAGTGGGTTGACCTTGAAAAGCTTTGTTGGCGATCTTCCAGCCTTCGGCGGTCTCTAACAGCACAAAATAATCCGTGAATGTCGTTGCGCCATGCACCAGCGTCACGCGTGCGCAAGCCGCATTGCCTTTGACTTCGACCCAATCAATGCTGCGCTTGCGCGTGGCTTCGTCGGCTGCTGGTTGCCCTTTGAAGCGCTCACAGTAAAAGTCCACGGTCCAAGAAGTGAAAGTTCCCTCACGGATGGATTCAATATGCGCAGTCGGCAAAAAAGCTTGACGCATGTGTGAAGCTTCGTCACGCGCGTGACCCAAGAAGTATTGCTCAATAGGCTTGCAAACAGCCGTCTGCTCCGCGCTTAGTCCGTCGGTTGTCAACGTAGGTAGCTTGGTCGGGTTTTGATTCATTCTGTTCTCCTGATAGATGAATGTCCGTAAAACGGGCATGGGGTGGTGCGCACATTGAGGCGGTGGTGTTCACTGCCATCCTAAATCAAAATGATGGCAACCTTGCTTTCATTTTCAGCAAATCATCATTGTGTATGCAGGATTGTATACAATCTCACTTTATTAAAAAGACATGGTCGAAACGTAACCATGCTAAACCCATCAGTGGAGGAGACTTTTTTATGCCATTCATCCGAACCAACGTTCATCACCAAACGACGCCAGCGCAGCGCGAAGCCATCGTTGACGGCATCCATCAGGCGCTTGTCGAGTCTATCGGCATGCCGACGGATGAGCTATTTAACATGGTTGCCGAGTACAAGCCGGGCGAGTTCTTTTTCAGCCGCAGCTTCAATGGCTATGCACGGTCCGAGCGCCCCGTGGTGATCGAGATCACCATGCGCCGTGGACGCAGCGATGCAATGAAGCGCGAGCTGTATCGCCTGATCGGTGTGAAACTACAAGCACAGGCGCAGATCGACCCATCTGACCTGTTCATCTTTACCCACGAAAACGACTATTCTGACTGGTCTGTCGGTGGCGGAAAATTTGCCATGGTGATTGCGCAGCAGCCCGGACCGGCGAAATAAGCAGTCGTACGTAACGCCTAGTTAGGCTGTTTAGCCCGTGAAAAGCTCGGCGCTGTCTTTGGGCGGCACCACACCCAAGTGCCGGTATGCAGCCAGCGTGGCGATGCGGCCACGGGGCGTGCGCTGTAAATAGCCTTGCTGAATCAAATACGGCTCAATCACGTCCTCTATCGTCTCGCGCTCTTCGCCGATGCTGGCGGCGATGTTGTCGAGTCCGACTGGGCCGCCGTCAAAGCGGTGGATCACCGCCTCCAGCAGTTTGCGGTCCATCACGTCCAAACCGTGCGGGTCCACATCCAGCATCGCCAGCGCTTTGTTGGCAATGTCTAGGGTGATGCGGCCTTTGCCCTTCACATCCGCATAGTCGCGCACGCGGCGCAACAGTCGGTTGGCAATCCGTGGCGTGCCGCGTGAACGGCGGGCAATTTCAAATCCGCCTTCTGGGTCGGTAGGCACATTCAACAAACTGGCGCTGCGTTTGACGATGCGTGCCAATTCATCAGCCGTATAAAACTCCAGCCGCGAGACAATGCCAAAGCGGTCGCGTAGCGGGTTGGTCAGCATGCCGGCACGGGTCGTGGCGCCCACCAAGGTGAAGGGTTGCAAATCCAGTTTGATGGAACGTGCTGCAGGTCCTTCGCCAATCATGATGTCGATTTGGTAGTCTTCCAGCGCAGGGTACAAAATCTCTTCCACCACGGGGCTGAGGCGGTGGATTTCATCGATGAACAAGACGTCATTTTTCTCCAAATTTGTCAACAACGCCGCCAAATCTTTTGGCTTTTCAAGTACGGGTCCGCTGGTTTGACGTAAATTAACGCCTAATTCGTGCGCGATGATGTGTGATAACGTCGTTTTTCCCAAACCTGGCGGACCAAACAGCAGCACATGGTCCAGCGCTTCGTTGCGCATTTTGGCCGCGCCAATAAAAATCTCCAGCTGCTCGCGCACCTTGCTTTGCCCGACATATTCGTCAAACAGCTTGGGCCGCAGCGCCCGCTCAATGGCCTCTTCGTTGGGGGAAGTCGGTTCGGCCGACATCACCCGCTTGGGCGGGGCTGGGGCGAAGTCGTCGGTTTGGATGCTCATGGATGTGCGGTCTTGGGTTTGTGGGCCGTTGTTTGTCTATTTTGCTAACGCACGCAAAGCCAGCTTGATGCCATCACTGACCGTGGCGTCTTGCGGTAGCGCTTTGAGCGCCAATGCGGCTTCTTTGTCGCTGTAGCCCAGCGCCACCAAGGCTTGCAGAATATCGGCTTGTGCATCGCTGCTGGCATGGTGGGGCACGCCGATGTCGGCTCCGAGTTTGCCTTTGAGCTCTAGCAACAAGCGCTCAGCGGTCTTTTTGCCAATACCGGGAACTTTGATGAGACGGCCCGCCTCTTGCAAGGTGATGGCTTGCGCCAATTCGCCCACGCTCATGCCTGATAGAACGGACAAGGCCGTGCGCGCACCCACGCCAGAGATTTTGATGAGCTGGCGGAACGCAGCACGCTCTTCGCTAGAGGCAAAACCGAACAAAATCTGCGCATCTTCGCGCACCACAAAATGGGTCAGCAGCGAGACGGTGTCGCCCAGTGCCGGCAGGTTGTAAAACGTGCTCATGGGCACATCTACCTCGTAGCCCACGCCGTGGCAGTCAATCACGATTTGGGGTGGGTTTTTGTCGCACAGCGTGCCAGTGAGTTTGCCTATCATGCGGAATATTTAGGGGGTTTTGGGAGCAGTGACAATATAGGAGTAAATTAGCATCCTCACTAGGATAGCATTGAAGGATTATCAGCTTGATTCTGCGTCACACCTTTTCACCGCCCAACAACACCCGCACCGGTCATCTGTGTGGTCCGCTTGACGTGCATTTGCGCACGATTGAGGAGGCGTTGAAGGTGAGTATTGCACACCGCCACGAGCAGTTCAAAATCGACGGCCCCAAAGCCCGTGCCAACCAAGCGCTGGAAATGCTGCAAGCCTTGTACGAGATGGCGGAGCGTCCGATTGCGCCCGATATCGTGCAAATCATGCTCGCGGGTGACCCAGATCTGCTTGCAAAAGGCAAAGGTGAGTCGGGTTTGGCAACGCGCCGTGCCGATTTACGCGCCCGCACACCCAACCAGCAAATCTACCTAGACAACATTGCCAGCCACGACATCACGCTGGGCATTGGTCCTGCCGGCACCGGTAAAACCTATCTGGCGGTTGCCAGTGCCGTGGATGCTTTGGAGCGCAGCGCGGTGCAACGCATCGTGTTGACGCGACCGGCGGTGGAAGCGGGTGAGCGTTTGGGTTTTCTACCGGGGGATTTGACACAAAAAATCGACCCGTATTTGCGCCCGTTGTACGATGCTTTGTACGAGCTGATGGGTTTTGACAAAGTCGTCAAAGCCTTTGAACGCCAACAATTGGAGGTCGCGCCGCTGGCTTTTATGCGGGGCCGCACCTTGAACAACGCCTTTATCATCCTTGACGAAGCGCAAAACACCACGCCTGAGCAGATGAAGATGTTTCTCACGCGGGTGGGTTTTGGCTCAAAAGCGGTGGTTACGGGGGATGTCAGTCAAATAGATTTGCCCAAAACGCAGCTCAGTGGCCTGATAGATGCCCAACACGTCTTAAAAGGCGTGCAAGGCATCGCCATCAGCAGCTTTACCAGCGTTGATGTGGTGCGCCACCCGTTGGTTGCCCGCATTGTGGATGCTTATGATGCAAAACGTGCAGTGCGTGCAACGAAGACAAAAGCATAATAGCTATATATTTAATAGCTAACTAATGAATAAATAAGCCGGCTACAGCCTAAAATGACCTCAAAATTGACTTTATCACTCCAATTTGGACGTTTTCCAGAGGCTAGCGTGCATCGCGCAGCCTTACCTCGGCAGATGGTGGCGCGCTGCATCAAACGTGCCTTGCAAGACGACGTGGAGGCGGCAGAAATCACGGTGCGTATCGTCGACGCAGAGGAAGGTCAGGCGCTGAACAAGGACTACCGCCACAAAGACTATGCCACCAATGTACTGACGTTTGACTACAGCCAAGCGCCATTTGTGACCGCCGACTTGGTTCTGTGCGCCCCGGTGGTTGAAAAAGAGGCACAAGAGAACGGCAAAACCTTGGCAGCGCATTACACCCACTTGTTGGTT
>CBDUEA010000145.1:0-5213 GCA_965365965.1 uncultured Polaromonas sp.
GACCAAAACGACAAGGATGACAACAAGGTCAAAGCTGCCAACATGCCATAGGCATGGTGCAAGGCGGAAGTGACGGCGAGTTGGTCGGATTGCGGCAAATCCCCCAAAAACCAAGCTGTGATCAATGAGCCGAAGGCCAGACCAAAACTCATGGACAACTGTTGCATGGAGCTGGCCATGGTGCTGGCCATGCTGGTTTGGCTGGGTTCGATGTCGGCGTAGGCCATGGAATTCATGCTGGAGAATTGCAGCGAATTAAAAAAACCTTGCGCCAAACACAGCAACAAAATGGCCAAAATAGGCGTGTTTTGTGTGACGAGGGTGAACATGCCGATGGTGACACCGATCATCACAGTATTCACAATCAAAATCCGTTTATAACCAAAGCGCGCCAGCAAATGCGGCGCCAGCGTTTTCATGCCCATGGCGGCCAAGGCTGTAGGCATGGTCATCAAGCCTGACTGCCATGCGGGCAGGCCCAAGCCCAATTGAAACAACAAGGGCAGCAAAAATGGCAAACCGCCAATGCCTAATCGAGTCACAAAGCCACCCAAAACCGACACCCTGAATGTGCGTACCTTGAACATGGACAGATGTAGCAGTGGATCACTGATGCTGCGTGAATGCACGACATAGGCCATCAGTAGACCCACAGAAACAAACGCCAACATACTTATCGTTGTAACGTCCAAACGATGTTCACCAAAGACTTCTAGCAACCATGACAATAGCCCAATGCCTGTGCCAAACAGCACCAGCCCTACAAAATCCAGAGGCCGTTCAGAATCGCCGCGATAGTTTGGCATGTGGCGGTGAATCAGCCACTGCGCGACTAGCCCCATGGGCACGTTGACGAAAAAAATCATCCGCCACGACGTCCAGTGCACAATCAAACCACCCACCGTTGGGCCCAGCAAGGGACCAATCAAAGCAGGAATAATCACAAAATTCATGGCCTTGAGCAACTCTGTTTTTGGGAAAGTACGAATCAAGGTCAATCGCCCAACGGGCATCATCATAGCCGCACCGATGCCTTGTAAAACTCGTGCCGCCACGAGCATGGGCACATTGAGCGACATGCCACACAACATAGACGAAATGGTGAACAAGGCCACGGCCGCCGCAAACACGCGCCGCGTGCCAAAGCGATCAGCCATCCATCCGCTGATGGGGATACAAACGGCTAAACTCAAAATATAACTTGACACCACCCCCTTCAAACTCAGTGGTGTGACCATCAAACTGTCTGCCATAGCTGGTATAGCTGTGTTGACAATGGTGGAGTCCAGCTGCTCCATGAACAAGGCTGTGGCCACCACCCAGGGTAGATATTTTTTGATGTTGCTAGGGAGTTCGTCGTCTTTCATGCCTTGCTCAATTGCGTCGGAGTTGCTTTACGTGCAGTTGCTAAAGTAACTATATCGAGTTGAATTATGAACCCAAGTAATCGTTGAGTGGATTTAGCAAAGGAAGGGAGTAGCCATCCGCACATTGCATGACAACTTTCTGCTCTGCGGATGCTAAATGTTCGTTGTTAAGAATCTCCAACTGGCCCTTTATTGCCAACCGTAGCGCCGAATATAAAAGCTTTTCATGGCCTGCGTTAGGCCCATGTAGGCCAGCAGGATGAAAGGCAGGAGTACAAAGTACAACGGCGGCAAGGCCTGCAGCTTGAAGTAATGTGCCAACGGCCCCATCGGTAGAAAAATTCCAACCGCCATGATGATGCCCGTCATGACCATCAAGGGAGTCGCAGCTCGACTTTGGATGAAGGGGATCTTGGCGGTGCGGATCATGTGGACGATCAAGGTTTGTGTCAAAAGGCCAACAATGAACCAGCCAGATTGGAAAAGGGTTTGTTGTTCAGGTGATTTTGCCCCGAAGACGAACCACATCATGACAAAGGTAGTGATGTCAAAGATGGAGCTGATCGGACCGAAAAACACCATGAAACGCCCGATGTCGCTAGGCTGCCAGCGTTGCGGCTGCCTCAAGAGTTCTTCATCTACGTTGTCGAAGGGGATGGCGATTTGCGAAATGTCATACAAGAGATTTTGCACCAAGAGGTGCATCGGCAGCATGGGCAAGAACGGAATGAAGGCGCTGGCCACCAGCACAGAGAACACATTACCAAAGTTTGAGCTGGCCGTCATTTTGATGTACTTCAACATGTTGGCGAAGGTGCGGCGACCTTCCAGCACGCCTTCTTCCAGCACCATCAGGCTCTTTTCTAGCAGAATAATGTCCGCAGCCTCCTTGGCAATGTCCACTGCCGTATCTACGGAGATGCCAATATCTGCCGTGCGCAGTGCTGGGGCGTCGTTGATACCATCCCCCATGAATCCGACCACATGACCATTCGCTTTGAGGAAACGTACGATGCGTTCTTTGTGTGAAGGTGTGAGTTTGGCGAAGACGTTGTGTTCCTCTACGGCTACCTTCAACTCGTCATCGCTCATGCGCTCAATGTCACTGCCCAGAATCACTCCGTGTTGCTCCAAACCTACTTCGCGGCAAATCTTGGCCGTGACGCGCTCATTGTCGCCAGTCAGTACCTTGACTGCGATTCCGTGCGCGGCCAAGGCCTTGAGTGCGGGCGCGGTGGATTCCTTGGGCGGATCCAGAAATGCGACATAGCCAATCAGTGTCAGATCGGACTCGTCGGCCACACCATAGTTTTCCTTAGCGGGTGGCACTTCTTTGGCGGCAACGGCCACAACGCGCAGGCCTTCGGCGTTCAAGCTGGTCGTCACGTCGTAGATTCGGGCCAGCAGTTCCGCCGTCAAGGGTTCCACGGCATCGCCATGACGAACATATTTACAGACGGACAAGATTTCTTCCACGGCGCCCTTGGTAATGAGCTCGTGGTGATCGTCGCGTTCACTCACCACCACTGACATTCGGCGTCGGGTAAAGTCGAAGGGAATTTCATCGACCTTGCTGTAGGCTGTAGCTGCATCTAATTCTCGATGTACTTCCACGTGCTCCAACACGGCCACATCAAGCAAGTTTTTAAGCCCGGTTTGATAGTAACTATTGAGATAGGCCATCTCCAGCACTTCATCGGAGTCATCGCCCCAGACGTCAACATGCCGTGACAGGAAAATCTTATCTTGTGTCAGGGTGCCAGTTTTGTCTGTGCACAACACATCCATCGCGCCAAAGTTCTGAATCGCATCCAGCCGTTTAACGATGACCTTTTTGCGTGACAAAAATACAGCACCTTTCGCCAGCGTTGAAGTTACGATCATGGGCAGCATTTCGGGTGTCATACCCACCGCAATGGACAAAGCAAAAAGCAGTGCCTCCATCCAATCACCTTTGGTAAATCCGTTGATGAATAGAACCAGTGGCGCCATCACAAACATGAACCGAATGAGCAACCAGCTGACCTTGTTAACACCGGACTGGAATGCGGTTGGCGCTCGGTCCGTGGCAGATACACGGCTGGCGAGGGCACCAAAATAGGTGTTGTTGCCAGTGCCGAGCACCACTGCAGTGGATGCGCCAGATACTACGTTGGTCCCCATGAATAGGATGTTGTCAAGCTCCAACGGGTTGATGGCGGTGGCCTCACGTTGCAAGACGAATTTCTCCACTGGCATAGACTCACCAGTCATGGCCGCTTGTGCTACAAACAGGTCTTTGGCGGTTAACAATCGGCAATCGGCCGGAATCATGTCGCCCGCTGAAAGAACGATCACATCTCCTGGTACTAGTTGTTTGATGGGTAGTTCTATTCGATTAGCCAGCTTCGCGTGTGGTCCCACTCCTGCGTACTGTGTGGGTTCTCGCTTGACACTATCAGACAAACCACAACGAAAGACTGTTGCCGTGTTACTTACCATGTCTTTGAGCTCGTCGGCCGCTTTGTTGGATTTGGCTTCTTGCCAAAAACGCAATGAAGTCGACAGCACCACCATCATGCTAATTACAATGGCTGCTTTGATATCTTTGGTTAGGTAGGAGACGACAGCAAGCAGCGTTAACAGCAGATTGAACGGATTTTTGTAGCAGTGCCACAAATGCATCCACCAGGGTAGTGGTTTTTCATGTTCAACTTCGTTTAAACCCACGCGCGAACGAATGTTCTCAGCCTGCAGTTCAGTCAAGCCATCGTCATGGCTATTTAGTTGCTTGAGTAGCGCTTCGGTGTCGGTTGTCGCTGCGCTGACCAGTGTCTTAGTGAGGCTGGCGGGCACTTCGCGGTTAACCTCGGTTGGGATCAATCCATCCAGCATAGTCAGCCGGCGAAAGTGCCGAGTGACATGACGTGTACGCACAAAACCCGCGAAGATTTCTTTTAAGATGGCAAAGTTCATTGTACTTCTCCTTACCCTAACCACCCCTTAAACGTGGATGGTGGGCGTAACGGCTTAAGCTCATGTGCAAGGACCCTGCACTCCAATTCGGCAGTTGACGTGCGCGCAAATATGCGCTTATTTTTTAAACCTAATAGGAGTTCGAAGTGCAGGAAGCGGCCCCTGCGGTTCGTTTTAGATCCTAGGCACGGTAAGTGTGAGCCTTCGTGAATAGTGTGATCAACGAAGAAGGCAATTGGATGTCTACGTGTTAACCAAACCAACCGGAGGCCAAAAACTTGGTAATTCCATTGTTTTGACCTGTAGTTGAAATGGGTGCCATTGTACCTTGAGCAAGGCACACGTACCCATCATTCTCGTTCGAAAGCGGGATTGCATTTAAGTAGAATAAATGATGAACGAATAGGTTATGGTAAATCTTCAAGTTGGTTTTAACCGCATCCTTCCTGGCACGTCAGTTGGTTTATTTACATGGCATTTTGTTGCAGACGTAGTATGATTTGCTGGGTGTTCATTAGCCATTTATTCAAAGGTATTGAAAATGTTTAAGAAATTTCTGATCGCGCTGGTATCTGTAATCATCGTCTCATCAACGTTGCCGGTCCTGGCCAAGGATGTACCGCCAGCTCCTGCAGCAAGTCAAGCGGGCAAAGCGTCCACTAAACAAATTGATATCAACTCCGCTACAGCTAAACAGCTGCAAGCTCTTGATGGCGTGGGAGAAGCGCGGGCTGCAGCCATCATCAAAGGACGCCCCTACGGTGGTAAAGATGAGTTGCTAGATAAAAAGATAGTGCCTCAGGACGTTTACGAAAAAATCAAAGATCAAATTATTGCTAAACAAAAGAAAAAATAAAGTGACGTCGGTTATTCTTTTCTAGAACGAGTTTT
>CBDUEA010000146.1:0-5200 GCA_965365965.1 uncultured Polaromonas sp.
CGCTGTGCTGGCGCGCACATTTTCTTCATCGTCGACAACCAAAATCCGCAGACCTTTCATGCCTTCTAGGGCGGTATTACTGGTGACTTGTGTAGACATTGTTTCAATGTCTGCTGGTGGAAATATTTGCGGCATTCTCAATTTGAAAACTGTTCCGTGGTCAAAGCGTGAAGCTACGGTCAATGGCATCCCCATTAACTTTGACAAACGTCTAACGATGGCTAAACCCATGCCCAAGCCCATGGAGCGATCACGCTCTAGATTGCCTAATTGATAAAACTCTTCAAAAATTCTCGGTAGTTCGTGTGCATTGATCCCCATACCTGTGTCCCAGACCTCGACGCTGATCTGTTGATTGCGTGTGCGTGCCACGACCACGACACCGCCTTGGTTGGTAAATTTAAGCGCGTTGTGCACGAGGTTACCCAGCAAGCGCTCTAGCAGCACACTGTCTGCTTGCACCCATTTGTTGCTCGGTTTGAAACGCAGGCTTAAGCCTTTGGCTTCTGCTTGCGGGCCATAGTTGGTTTGCAAGAGCCGAAAGACATGCCCTAAAGAGACAGGTCCGGCTCTGACTTCAACCACGCCTGCGTCAAGTTTTGAGACATCCAGCATCGAACTGAAGGAGGTTTCTAGAGCATCCACACAATGCATTAAATTACGTCCAAGTTCTTCGTCGGGTGTGTCCTTGAGGTTTTTTAAAATGGCGGACCCGAACAAGCCCAAAGAATGCAGAGGTTGGCGCAAATCATGGCTGGCCGACGCAAAAAAACGTGTTTTCTCCAAACTTGCACGCTCTACAATTTTGATTTGTTCCGCCAAGCGTTGTGCAATATCTTCTTTTTCGTACCTCGTTCGCAGGGCTTCATTGATCAACCTGTTTTGCTCTAAACCCAGCTGCAAATTCAAAGCCATGTAGGCCAGTGCGCAAATGCCTAAAAAGACGTTAACCACATCGCCTTGCCACAACAAGGCCGTTGCCAACCCCGTGAGGATGGGAATGACCAAGCAGTACACGGTATAGCGGTAGGACGATACCGAGCCAATGCCGCCTGATGCGATGCCCATCAACACCAGTACCATGACAGAGGTGAGCGTGATGTCGCCATGCGGGAAAAATAGCCAAGGCACCAATCCCCAAAAAGTACTGGTGATGGCGTTGCCATAGCAATATCCACGCGCTGCTTTTTCAGGGTTGCGTAATTCTGGCGGTGTTTGGGTGTATCTGCGGCTGACCGTCCAACGGTATATTTGCCATATGTTCAAGCAGCCCAGCCAAATCAAAATACCAACCTGCTGCGTTTTCCAGTAAAAGAGAAGCGCAAATGCCACAGCCAATAAGAGGCCGGTGATGAAAATTGACAGACTGGTGCTGAGTAAAGAGTCAACCTGTTCGATCAAAATTCGTCGGTCACGGCCAGACTCACTCGCAGATTCTTCGGGTTTGCCTGCGACAACGACCGTCGAGTTTGGAAGCTCAAAAGCCATGGCTACCTGAACATGCTGATGAGGTGCGAGCGTGAACGCACATCAAGAGCCAACATGGTTGAAGACACGGTGTTTTTTACCGTGCCAAGTGCGAGCTTGGTGGCGCTTGCAATTTCTTGATTGCTCATGCCGGCTAAAACCAATTCCAACACTTTCAACTGCGTCGGCGTTAAGGCATCGGTCAGTGTGCTGTGAGTCGTTTTAGCCGCTAGCTTAGCCGTTTCGAAGATGGCGGCTGAATGCGCTTTTGTAAGCGTCTCTCCTTGCGCGAGAGATGGGCGTACATGCTCTAAATGTGCTTCGACTGATCTCAGTGTGGCGTCAGCAGCAGCGGATTTGGGGATGAAGCCTGTTGCACCCAGCGCCAGTGCTTGATTAACGACAAAGGTGTCTTCTGTCGCCGAGAAAACGGCCAAACGCGCTTGCGGAAATTCTCCGATGAAGCGTTGTACACCTTGCAAACCTTGGCTGTCTGGCAAGTTCAAATCGAGCATGACAAAGTCAATACCCGGCTGCTCGCGGTACAGCGCCATGGCATCGTTTAAATTGCTGGCTTCAAGCCAATGAATGTTGAATCGGCTCGACGCTTTTGCCAAAGCGATAAGACCCATGCGCATCATGTGGTGGTCATCTACAAGTAAGACGTTGTAGTCATCGCCGGCATTCATCACGCGCCTTTTGGAGTAGCAAATGATTGATTATCTGCCTTTATCTCACAATACAAAAGTGACTTTGGTCACTTTTGAACGCGTAAATATTCACATCTTCAGCTTACTGCATGGTCCAGCCGTGGCTGACGATCAGTGACTGACCCGTCAACGCATTGCTTGGGAAAGCGGCAAACATCAGCGCCACTTCGGCCACGTCTTGCAAGGTGGTGAACTCGCCATCCACCGTGTCTTTGAGCATGACGTTTTTAATCACTTCCGCCTCGGTGATGCCCAAGGTTTTAGCTTGCTCAGGGATTTGCTTGTCCACCAAAGGCGTGCGCACAAAGCCTGGGCAAATCACGTTAGAGCGCACGCCATGCGCTGCGCCTTCCTTGGCCACGACTTTGGACAAACCCATCAAGCCGTGCTTGGCGGTCACGTAAGGCGCTTTCAGCAGGGAGGCGACGTGTGAGTGCACCGAACCCATATAAATCACCGTACCGCCGCGTTTGCCAGCATACATGTGTGGCAGGCAGGCTTTGGTGGTCAAAAACGCACCATCTAGGTGAATCGCCAACATCTTGCGCCAGTCAGCCAGGCTGAACTCTTCAACCGGGTGGACGATTTGAATCCCCGCATTGCTGACCAAAATGTCCACGGTGCCCCAGGCCGCCACCACGGACGCCACACCCGCGTTAACTTGCGCTTCATCGGTCACATCCATCGCCACGCTCATGGCTGCATGGCCGGCAGCGCGCAGCTCGGCTGCTGCCGCTTCAGCGGCATCTTTGTTCAAGTCTGCAATGGCCACTTTGGCGCCTTCCTGCGCGTAAATCAAGGCGATGGCTTTGCCAATACCGCTGGCTGCGCCGGTCACGATGGCGATTTTGTCTTGCAATTTCATGGGAAATCCTTATTAAAAAATCTATTTCTAAAGTGCTACCTCAGTCTCTGCTTCAGCCACGACCTTAGCTGCTTGTAGAGTCGCTACTTTAGCCGAAACCTTTGGCGCTTAGAGCTACCGCTCTAGCCAATGTCACCCAAGCGCTGTTGTTTTGCTCAAATAACGGGCATCATTCACGTTCAGCAAGTCAAATCCTCCTTTGACACACCGCCAACATCTCAATTGGAACCCTATGGACCACCTCAGCGGCTTAGACGCAGCCTTTTTGTACCTAGAAACCCCTGAGCAACCCATGCATGTGGGTGGACTGAACATTTACGAGTTGCCAGCCGGCTACAGTGGTGAATTTGTTGACGACTTGCGTGAGCACATCAAGCAGCGCATGCACTTGGCCCCTGTGTTCCGACGCAAACTGGTCAACATGCCCTTTGAGTTGGCGAGCCCGATCTGGGTGGACGACTACGATGTGGACTTGGAATACCACATTCGCAGCACCGTGCTACCCAAGCCCGGCACCCGTGCGCAGCTCGACAAGCTGGTGGGTCGTTTGCATTCCAGCCTGCTAGACCGCAGCCGCCCCTTGTGGGAGTTTTATGTGATTGAAGGCTTGGTCACACCGGCTGATGCACCTGCGGGCACGCGCCACATCGCCTTTTATTCCAAAGTCCACCATGCGGCGGTTGATGGCGAGGCCGGCGTTGCTTTGGCCACCGCCATCATGGACATCAGCCCCATTCCGCGTGCCGTGCGCCCCGCGCCGCACCGCCGCGTCATGGTGGCAGACAACTTTGGCATTGCCGAGCTGGCGGTGGCGGGCATCAAAAATACCGCCGTGCAAAGTGCCAAACTCGCCAAAAACCTGCCGGCTCTGGCCCGCGCCGCTTTTCACATGCTGCGTCCTGCTAAAAACGAGGCGCCAGAGCTTGGCATTGGCGGCTTAGAGCTGGCCAACAGCCCGCCCAAAAACCGCTGGTTTGCGCCCAAAACGCCCATCAACGTCAGCATCACCAACCAACGGATTTTCTCCAGCTTGTCTTTCCCATTGGCGGACATCAAACACATCGCCAAAGGCAACGGCGTCACCTTGAACGACGTGGTCATGGGCATTTGCTCAGGCGCGCTGCGCCGCTACTTGGCAGACCTGAACTGCGTGCCCGACCAGCCCTTGCTCGCGGGTGTACCCGTTAGCCTGCGTGAAGCGGGTAACACCGACATGAACACCCAAGCCTCCATGATGCGCATCAGCTTGGCCAGCACCATTGCAGACCCGCGCGCGCGCCTGCTGGCCATCCATGCCGCCAGCAAAGCCACCAAAGCCGCGTCAGCGAGCATGAATTCCGTCATGCCGACCGACTTTCCATCGCTCGGCGTGCCGTGGATTTTGAGCGGCTTGGCTTCCTTGTATGGCCGCTCTAAGTTGGCTAACAACATGCCGCCGGTGGCCAACGTGGCTATTTCTAATGTGACGGGTCCCAAAATGGCACTCTACATGGCTGGCGCGAAGATGCTGACGTATTTCCCTGTCTCCATCGTCGCCCACAGCTTGGCGCTCAACGTCACCGTTCAAAGCTACAACGGCTCGTTGGACTTTGGCCTCATCGCCTGCCGCAAAGTCATGCCCGACCTGCCCGAGCTGGCCAAATACATGCACAAGTCGTTTGACGAGATGATACATTTCACGCCAGCCGCCCAACCGCACGTTGCTGAACCTGCTGTCGCCGCTGCACCGAGCCATCCAGCGCCCAAACCAGCGGTTAAAAAAGTAGCGAAGAAAGCGGTAAAAAAAGTTGTTATCAAAGTCGCTAAAAAAGTCGTTAAAAAGACCGCCCCAACGAAGTTGAAACTGGTCAAACCAAAACAAGCCGCTTAAAGCAGCATAAAGCCGCATCAAGCTGAATATCGATTTATGATGAGCTGACCATGTCACTCATCCGCCTAGACGCAAACGCCAACTACCCGCTGCACAATGTCGCCAGCACGCGCGCTATCGAGCAAGCCGCTGCCGCGCAGCTGCCGCCCAACACCCTCATGCAACGCGCCGGTTTGGCGGTCGCGCGCTTGGCTTGCGCCCTGGCGCCGCGCGCGCAAATCATTTGGGTCGCTTGCGGCCCCGGCAACAACGGTGGCGACGGCTTGGAGGCCGCCATGCACCTGCAAA
>CBDUEA010000147.1:0-5157 GCA_965365965.1 uncultured Polaromonas sp.
GCAATAAATACGCCGGCTATCATTGATTTTTATACTAAATTTGGGTTTAAAGGTTTGGTTCGAACCTTGCAAGGTGCAGCGGACGAATCTGCTGTAAAAACGGCGCGTTCGGCTGTGAAAAATCAAAATTCGGATCCAGATTTGTTCGATGAACCAGCTTCAACGACAGGTTCAGAAACGGGTATTGAGCTGTCCGCCCAGCAGTTGCCACCCTCCTCAAACATCTCGACGCTGGTGTATGAAACGGTGCTGACGTGGGACGTCTTGGAGCATTGGCTTGCCAAAGCACAAGCGGCAGATTTGGTCGCGGTCGATACGGAAACCACGTCGCTGGATGAGATGCGGGCTGAAATAGTCGGCATCAGCCTGAGTGTTGCACCCGGTCAAGCCGCCTACATTCCCGTGGCGCACATCTACCCCGGCGCACCTGAGCAACTGCCGCGCGATGAAGTGCTGGCCAAGCTCAAGCCTTGGCTGGAGAACGCAACGCATAAAAAGCTCGGCCAACACATCAAGTACGACCGCCATGTGTTTGCCAACCACGGCATTGAAGTGCAAGGCTACGCGCACGACACCATGCTGCAAAGCTATGTGTTGGAAGTGCACAAGCCGCATGGTTTAACCAGCTTGGCGGAACGACATTTGGGCAGAACAGGCATCTCGTTTGAAGATTTGTGCGGCAAAGGTGCCAGTCAAATCTGCTTTGACCAAGTTGATATCGACAAAGCCGCAGAGTACGCCTGCGAAGATGCAGACCAAACTTTGGACGTGCATCTGGCACTGTGGCCACAGCTAGAACATGACGAAAAACTTCGCTTTATTTACGAGCTTGAAATCGCCAGCAGCGAGGCGCTGTATCGCATTGAGCGCAATGGCGTACTGATTGACGGCCCGATGTTGGCGCAGCAAAGCCACGAGCTGGGGCAGCGCATCATTGAGCTTGAGAATGAAGCGTATGCCATCGCCGGCCAGCCTTTTAACCTGAGCAGCCCCAAACAACTGGGCGAAATATTTTTTGACAAACTCGGTATGCCCGTCGTCAAGAAAACCGCCACAGGTGCGCGCAGCACGGACGAAGAAGTTTTAGAGAAGCTGGCTGAAGACTTCCCGCTGCCCGCCAAAATTTTGGAGCATCGTGGCATCGCCAAACTCAAAGGCACCTACACCGACAAACTGGCGCAACTCGCGCTGCCACGCACGGGACGGGTCCACACCCATTACGCACAGGCTGTTGCCGTCACGGGGCGCTTGAGCAGCAACGACCCAAATTTGCAAAACATTCCCGTCAAAACCGCTGAAGGCCGCCGCGTGCGAGAAGCCTTCGTCGCCGCGCCGGGCCACATGATTGCCAGTGCGGATTATTCGCAAATCGAGCTGCGCATCATGGCGCATATCAGTGGTGATGCGTCGCTGCTCTTGGCGTTTCATGACGGTATGGACGTGCACCGCGCCACCGCAGCGGAGGTGTTTGGCGTACAAACCCATGAAGTCAACAGCGAGCAGCGCCGTTACGCCAAAGTCATCAACTTCGGTTTGATTTACGGCATGAGCGCTTATGGTTTGGCCCGCAACCTAGGTATTGACAACACAGCCGCCAAAAACTACATCGAACGTTACTTTGCCCGCTACCCAGGCGTCAAACATTACATGGACCAAACCAAGATCGATGCCAAAGCCAAAGGTTATGTTGAAACTGTCTTTGGTCGCCGCCTGTACTTGCCAGAAATCAACTCACCCAATGGCCCACGTCGCGCGGGAGCCGAGCGCGCAGCTATCAACGCCCCCATGCAGGGTACAGCGGCCGACCTCATCAAGCTCAGCATGGTCAAGGTGCAGCAAGTTTTAGATGATGAAAAACGCGGGACCAAAATGATCATGCAAGTGCACGATGAGTTGGTGTTTGAAGTGCCTGAGCACGAAGTGGCTTGGGTTAAAACGGAAATCCCGCGTTTGATGGCTGGTGTGGCGCACCTCAGAGTGCCGCTGCTGGCAGAGGTGGGTGTGGGCGAGAACTGGGAAAAAGCGCATTAAGTTTCAAATGTATTCATGATGATGACAATGCCAATTACCTTATGACCTCTTTCGTCCACCGCATCAGGCGCTCCATTCGTCGCCCAGGCTTAATGACCTCTGCTTTACTGGCCGTGGTTGTGTCATTCGTTCTGCTCCCACAGACCACGTGGCCGCATGCTGTGCTGTTGGGTTTTGATGCTGGCGCATTTTTGTACATCAGCTACATCGTTTACATGATGTCCAGCACCCATGAGGGAGCCATCCAACAACGCGCACTGCACCAGCAAGAAGGAAAATGGGCCGTGCTGACGGTTAGCTTGGTCATAGCCGCAGCAGTCTTGGTGGCTCTGTCTTTAGAGTTGCACGGTGCAAAAAACAAATCCTCTTGGGATGTCGCATTAGCTGGCATCACCATCTTGCTAACTTGGTTGTTTGTAGCATTGATCTTTGCCCAGGAATACGCACACAGCTACTACATTCGCAAAGAGGGTTTGATTTTCCCCGGCACACCCGATCCCGATTACTGGGATGTGACGTATTTTTCGGTGGTACTCAGCATGGCGTGCCAAACCTCTGATGTGGTTATCACCACGCGTCCATTGCGCCGCTTGGTTCTGCTGCACAGTGTGATTGCGTTTTTCTTCAATGTCATCATCCTCGCCTTCACGGTGAACGTGGTGGCGGGGCTGCTTTAAGACCTTTTGCAAGATCAAGGTGCCGTTGCTGGCGGAAGACTGCGAGCAGTGGTAGCAAGAGCTCCTGTCAAATAATGTGTGCGCCATCTTTCAATTTGCACTGGCGTTGCTGAAAACTGTGCTGCATAAAGTGGGGCATCAAATTTCCACATTTGGTAAGCGATTCGCGCTGCCTCTGCATTGCCCGTGTCAGCCAACTGGGCATAGAGGGTGAAAGCATCTCCCCAATGATGTTGCTCATAAGCTTCAGCCGCTAACAGCGATTTTGAAATGTCATTGACAGCTGAATCTTGCGCCGATGCATTTGTTGACAGCATGCAGGCACCGCTGAAAAATACAGAGAGACACCATTTTGTGTGGGTGTTCATACAATTCTCCTTGATGGGTTGTGGAAGAAATCGAGTCTTCGAAAATAAAAGGAAATAGAACTTCAGGCTGCTAATAGTTCAGGCTTGCGTTCAAGCAGCTTGTAAATTTTGGGTAACGCCATTTCGGTCGCTTTGCGGCCTTCTTCAACAACATAGGGCATCGCTTGGGTATCAAAAAGCCCAATGCGGCGCTCAAGCGTTGGAGAAATTCTTAATAGGCGCATGCCACCTGCTTGCGCAACGGCAATTTTTGCGTTCATCAAATTGTTCGTCATGGCAGAGGTCACTTGCGCTAGAAGCCGCGATGGACCATTGATGCGCTGCGGCATGGGTGCGTTGAAACCCATCGCAATGACGGCATGCGCATCACTGGCTGCGCTAACGGGGAGCGGATCAGACACAAAACCATCAATCACTCTGCGTGCTTCAATTTGGTGAGGCGCAAACATGAAGGGCATTGCAATGCTGGCACGTAAGGCATCAATCAAACGACCTTGTGAAATTACGACGGTGTCACCCGTTGCAGCATCGGTTGCACTGACGCGCAAGGCGACTCCTAGGTCTTCAAACCGCGTGTCGCCAAAGGCTTGCTTTAATCGCGACAAAATCAGGCGGTCATCGCGCAGTGAAAAATCAGCATCAAACTTGCCCCATTTCGGCCACAACATTTGAGGGATGGCGCACAGGCGATGTTTGCGCGTGACATCAGCCGTCCATAAGGTTGTAGAAATTTTGACGGATTCTGCTGCTGAGTGCCCCAACGCTATCAGGGCACCAAACATGGCGCCAGCACTGCAACCCACCACCAAATCCGGGGCGATGCCTTCACGCCAGAGGACCTCAGCAACGCCCAGCGCAGCTATGCTGCGAACACCGCCACTGCCAAGCACCAGCGCCAATTTTGGGTTTGAAGAATCATGCATGATGGCTCCTAAAAACTTGTTTCTTAAGGTTTCTTTTAGCGTGCAACAGCTGATGCACCCATTGCTGCATCCGTGACCTGTGGGGATGCATGTCGGCAGCAATATTTTTATCATTCAGTTGAAGTTCTGCGCGAACAATGCTGTCATTACTGCGATCGGGTGTGCAAAAAAAGTGACAGCGCTCCATGAGAGCTAGCATCCGTTCGTTGTGTGTCAAGATGTCGCCATGCAACCAGCGCAAACCATCGTTCAGGGCTGTTTTTGTTAAGGCACTCATGCAGTGCTCGCCTAATCCCATGTGCTGCCATTGATCATCAACAACAATTGCAAATTCGGCGCTGTCTTGACTGCTATGTTTATCTACGACGTAGCGTGCATCTGCAATGATGCGTTCAAAATCGCCATCGCATTCGGTGATGACAAACGCAACATGATTTTTGTGATCGACCTCACTCATTTGCGCCAGTCGACTTGCAGAAAAAGCGTTAACTGCACCGTGGCAGCGCAATCGTTTGGTGCTTGCTGAGAGGCCTGCAATCATCTCGCCCAGCAAATGACAGTCCTGCGGCAAGATAGGGCGCAACATGATGCGTCTGCCGTCTTGCAATTGCCAGACGTCAATTCGTGAAGCGGGGTAAAAGTCGGATGTGGTACGCATGTGTGTAGCGTACGCAGCATGGTCACGGTGGCCTAGTTACTAAAGTCATTTCATGCGGGGCAATATTCACCTGCCAACTTCACATTCAAACGTATGGCGATCTAAGGCGGCCAACTCACTTTTTTTGATTCATTTGCTGTTGCAATTCTTCAATCAAATGATGTATCTTGACCGGCTTGTAGATCGCACGGATGCCACTGTCTTGTGCTTTCTTGACGCGCTCGGGTGCCGTATCTCCGGTGACCAACAATGCAGGGATATTTCTGTCCAACATTAATCGCAACTCCTTGACCAGTGTGATGCCATCTTCATTGTTACGTAGACGAAAATCGGTGACGATGGCATGCAAACCTTGGTTATTTGTTTCAAGTCGAAACGCGACTGAGCGTGCTTGCACTAATCCATCGGCCATTTCAACATGCACGCCATAAGCCTGTAACGCTAACGCTGTGCTGGCGCGCACATTTTCTTCATCGTCGACAACCAAAATCCGCAGACCT
>CBDUEA010000148.1:0-5065 GCA_965365965.1 uncultured Polaromonas sp.
AATGGAGGTGAAAACAAAAAAGGAGCGAGGCTTGGAACAGAGGTGAACCAAACAGACCAAGCGCCCTAGATCAGCTTGCTTTCGCCGCTTGTTGGGCTAAAACACAGCTCAGTGTGAAGCAAGGTGTGATTATATCGGCCCCCTAGAGCCTTCAATTTGTGACCCAAAGTATTGAGCGGGAGGATGGCAATGCATAAGACAACTTCACCCTACCTGAGAATCACTGGCTAGAGCTGCCAGATTCAGGTGACATCTTCAAAACATAGGTTTTAAAAGCATTTAATGCCACTAGCCGTGGTATTTATTGAATAGTTTGCTATATTAATATTACAAACATCAATTCAAACTCTGCTTCTCATCATCCGCTGGCCAGTCGTTGATATAGGCTTTGAGCATCTTGTTTTCAAAATTCTGGCTATCCACCACCGCTTTGGCGACATCGTAAAAGCTGATCACGCCCATCAGCATTTTATTGTCTAGGATGGGTAAATAACGCGCATGGTTATCCAGTATCAAGCGGCGGACTTCATCGAGTTCGGTCTCAAGGGAGCAGGTTAGTGGGGCAATGTCCATGGCGGTACGCACGGTAATGGTGCCTAATGCGCCGTTGTTTTTGACAATGCTCTTGATCACTTCGCGAAAAGTCAGCATACCGATCAAATCGCCGTGGTGCATCACCACCAAGGAACCAATGTCTTTTTCAGCCATCAGATTCACGGCTTGAGCAAGCGGTTCTTCTGGGCCGACTGTGTACAAAGTATTACCTTTGACTTGCAGAATGTCGCTAACTTTCATGGTGTGCTCCTCTTTGTATTGCTCTTTATGTGGCTTGATTTAGAAAATATGACCAACTTAGAAATAATATAGCCCACAATTGAGCTTTTGCGGTCATATAACGCATCTAAATTGCAATCAAAGCTATCAATTTTTAATCTATCGACGTGGAGACACCATGCCCGGCTATTCAGACCCCAGTTTTGACACCCTCGCCTTGCACGCAGGCGCTGCGCCCGACCCGACCACCGGCTCGCGCGCCGTGCCGATTCACCTGACCACGTCCTTCGTCTTTGAGTCGAGCGACCACGCCGCCGCGTTGTTTAATTTAGAACGCTCGGGCCACGTTTACAGCCGCATCAGCAACCCGACCAACGCGGTGTTGGAGCAGCGGGTCTCAGCACTAGAAGGCGGTATTGGCGCGATCACCACCGCCAGCGGCCAAGCGGCGCTGCATTTGAGCATTGCGACTTTGATGGGCGCTGGCTCACACATCGTCGCCTCCACCGCCCTGTACGGTGGCTCGCAAAACTTGCTGCATTACACGATGCGGCGTTTTGGCATTGAGACGACGTTTGTCAAACCCAACGACATTGACGGCTGGCGCAAGGCCGTGCAACCGAACACCAAGCTGTTTTTCGGCGAAACCGTGGGTAACCCCGGATTGGAAGTGCTGGATATACCGGCCGTCAGCAGCCTCGCCCATGAAGCGGGCGTGCCGCTGTTGGTGGATAGCACCCTCACCTCCCCCTGGTTGATGAAGCCTTTAGACCTGGGTGCCGACTTGGTTTACCACTCGGCCACCAAGTTTTTGAGCGGCCACGGCACGGTGATTGGCGGCATTGTGGTGGACGGCGGCTCGTTTGACTGGGAGGGCCCCAAATCCAAAGGTAAGTTTGCAGAGCTGACACAAGCGTATGACGGCTTTCACAACATGGTGTTTTCAGAAGAGTCGACCGTCGGCGCGTTTTTGCTGCGAGCGCGGCGGGAAGGCTTGCGCGACTTTGGCGCTTGCATGAGCCCGCACACTGCTTGGCTGATCTTGCAAGGTATTGAAACCCTGCCGCTGCGCATGGCGCGGCACATGAGCAACACGCAAAAAGTGGTGGCATTTTTAGCCGCACATCAGTTTGTGTCCCGCGTGGGTCATCCGATGCTGGAATCGCACCCTAGCCATGCCTTGGCGAACAAGCTGCTGCCGCGTGGTGCGGGTTCGGTGTTCAGTTTTGACCTCAAAGGCAGCCGCACGCAGGGCAAAGCCTTTGTTGAAGCGCTCAAAATCTTCAGCCACTTGGCCAATGTGGGCGACTGCCGCAGTTTGGTCATTCACCCCGCCAGCACCACGCATTTCCGAATGACGGATGAAGCGCTGGCCGCAGGCGGCATCACGCAAGGAACGATTCGACTCAGCATCGGACTTGAAGACCCAGATGATTTGATCGAAGACTTGAAACGCGCTCTTAAAATCGCTGAAAAAACATGACGACACACACCACCGAAGCGTCCAGTCGCAAAGTAGACAACTTGCTGGCCCATTACGGCGCCAGCCACACCCACGCCACCAATGAAGTGATTCACTTTGTCGCCATCCCACTCATTGCATTGAGTTTGCTTGGTTTGCTGTTTTATGTTCACCCATACCTCGCTTACGCGTTCATCGCGGCCAGCATGGTGTATTACGTGCGCTTGTCGATGGTGTTTTTTATCAGCATGACCGCCTTTTCAGCGCTCATGTTGTGGCTGATTTGGGCCATGGGTAGCCAAGTATTGCCAATTTCAGCGACCATTTTTGTGGCTGCATGGATTGCCCAGTTTATTGGCCACAAGCTAGAAGGCAAAAAGCCTTCTTTTTTTGAAGACATTCAATACCTGTGGGTGGGGCCGCTGTTTGTCCTGAGCAAGCTGTTTGAAAAACTCGGTATCCGCTGGTAAGCGTCCTTTGCGCTAAACCTAACTCAGCCCTGCGCCACTAACTGCAACATCAAAGCAATCCGCGCTTTCACAGGTGACAAACCGCCTGAATCGCTAAATTCAGCCTCTGATTTGCCTACGATCTTGCCCAAAGAGCAGCGCGTACTGCGCCAAACCACGACGCCAGCAGCTTCTGCCGCCCTTAAAGCCCGTTCCAAATCGGTGCTGATAGTGCCATTGCCAGTGCCGGCCACGACAATACCGGACACCCGCTCGCTTTTGCCCCATGCATTTTGAGCGAGCAGCGCTTGGACGATGCTGCCATCCGCACCGCTGTGGTTCAGAACAATCTCCACACGGGGCAGTTGATGCAGTTTTGCAATTTTATTTACTATATTTTTGATAGCTAAATCATCAAATAATGCGCCGGCTACAGCCATATTTGATGTTAAATACTCATTTTTAGGCCAATTTCGATACAAACTGAGGCTTCCTTCGGCGACTGAGCCTACGGCACCCGCCTCACCCGAGTTGAAAGCATCCAACTGCGTGGGGTGGACTTTTTGCACGTCTATGGCGCTGTGAATGGTCCCCGCACACACAGCAACCACGCCACGTGCGCTTGGGTGCGCGGCCACCGCCAAGGCATCGAGCAAGTTTTGCGGCCCATCTGGCGCCACAGCGGTTGAGGGGCGCATGGCGCAGGTTAAAACGACAGCTTTGCTCGGGTTCAACACCGTTTGCAAAAAAAAGGCCGTCTCTTCCAAGGTGTCCGTACCGTGGGTAATCATCACGCTTTGCACTTGCGGCTGAGCCAGCCAATGTGCACAGCGTGCAAGAAGGAGCTGCCAAACTGGGAAGCTCATGTCTTTGCTATCGACCTGCGCGACTTGCTCACAGGTCAACTCAAAATCTTGATACTTTCCGCCGCCGTCTGGTCCGACCAAGGATGGAATGGCCGCCAATAACTGCCCAACACCGACTTGAGCAGACGTGTAGCCCACATTATCGGTTGCGCTGGCCGCTGTGCCCGCGATGGTGCCACCCGTACCTAAGATGACAATTTTTTTGCTATGGTTTTGTTGCATATTAATAAACTTTTTATAACTATTTTTCTCAAAAGCTTGCAATTCCAAAAAAACTGGTTAAAAATACAGCTACTGTGTATGTAACCAGTCAAAAGGCAGTTTTAAAGGATTCATTATGGACAATATGTCGAACGATATGCCAAGCTTTAGTGACAAATTCACCATCAAACTCACTGCCCGTCAGCAACAGATTCTAGAGTTGATTCAAAACGCCATTGCCCGCACTGGCTCGCCGCCAACGCGTGCTGAAATCGCCACTGAATTAGGCTTTAAGTCTGCCAATGCTGCTGAAGAGCATCTGAAAGCCTTGGCACGTAAAGGCGCGATTGAGTTGGTCAGTGGCACGTCACGCGGCATCCGGCTCAAAGGCGATTCTTTGCAGTCCATCAATGCATCACGTTCCAAACAATTTTCATTGCCCATTGCCAGCCTATCTCAGCTTTGTTTGCCCTTGATTGGCCGCGTTGCTGCCGGCTCACCGATCTTGGCGCAAGAGCATGTCGAGCAAAGCTACACCTTAGAGAGCAGCATGTTCCGCCACAAGCCAGACTACTTGCTCAAAGTCAAAGGGATGAGTATGCGAGACGCTGGCATCATGGATGGCGACTTGCTCGCCGTACAAACCGCCAGTGATGCCCGCAACGGCCAAATTGTGGTGGCACGCATCGGCGAAGAAGTCACTGTCAAGCGCTATCGTCGCACGCAAAACCTCATCGAATTGTTGCCAGAAAACCCTGATTTCAAAATCATTGTGGTTGACCCCGAGGAACCTTTCGCGATTGAAGGTTTGGCTGTAGGGCTGATTCGCAACACCATGCTGATGTAACCAGCAGCTGAATTTCCAGTTCTTTTTCCGCTTCAGGTGGCGGGCGTATGGCATGACTTATAGCATTGCCATCACCCTGTTGCGGCCATTATTTTTAAATCCTGCCTATGTTCAACCTCTGATTTTTTAGGAGTTTCACATGGGAACCACTGGTTTTAGCTCTTCTTTCAGTTCTTCATTTAGTTCTGCGTTCAATTCTGTTTTCGCTTTCAATATTCACCCAATTTTGGGCGCTGTACTGGCTGGCTTGGGCTTTTGTCCCAAAACTGAGCGCCCTCCATCAGCACATCCCAAGATCAAAGCCGCTGCGCCCATACCGAACGCAACAGTTGATCTTGAACTGCCTGTTGTACCTGAGAAACACGTAGCTGAGCTGAAAGATTGCGCGGTAGAAATGAAGCAAATGTCGCACACTGCCGTCCTCCCCATATTGCAACCGCTGCGCGTGATTCGCTTAGTAGAAGCG
>CBDUEA010000149.1:0-5059 GCA_965365965.1 uncultured Polaromonas sp.
TAGGCTATTCAGCCTAGACCCTTCGATGTCATTAACTTTGCGTGTTCGGCTTGCAATGTTGGAGTGACGTTTTCGACGATCAAGCTGCCCATGAGACCCAGCCGTTCCAAGCCGTCAAAAGAACCACCAAGCCAAATGCGATGCGGTAATACGCAAATCCTACAAAGCTGTGTGTAGCAATAAACTTGAGCAACCAACGTATGCAAAGCCATGCGCTGATGAACGACACCACCAGCCCCACACCAAACAAAGGCAAGTCAGCCATTGATAACAAGGCGCGTTCTTTGTACAAGCTGTAAACACTTGCACCTATCAATGTGGGAATCGCTAAAAAGAATGAAAAGTCAGTCGCCGCTTTGCGCGACAAACCCAACAACATGCCACCAATGATGCTTGCGCCGCTGCGACTGGTGCCAGGAACCATACCCAAACACTGTACAAAACCGACTTTGAGAGCATCCAGCGGTGTCATGTCGTCCACTTCTTGAATACGAGGAACAGGTTTAGCGATTTTTTCAACCCACAAAATGATCAGTCCACCGACGATAAAAGCTGCTGCCACCACGCCTGGGTTGAACAAATACGTTTTGATCGCTTTGTAAGCCAAAAACCCAATCACTCCAGCAGGCAAAAACCCAATCAACACATTCAATGCAAACCGTTGTGCGTGCTTTGAGGAGGGTAAGTCCATCAAAGTGCTGCTGATTTTTTGCCAATAAACCAAAACCACCGCAAAAATAGCCCCACTTTGAATGGCAATGTCAAAAACTTTTGATTTTTCGTCATCAAAACCCAGCAAAGCACCGGTCAAAATCAGATGCCCTGTCGAGGAGATAGGCAAAAATTCAGTCAATCCTTCTACCAGCCCCATGATGGTGGCTTTGAGTAACAACACGGTATCCAAAATACAGAACTCCTGAAAATATCCGAAGCGCCTATGGTAAGTCAGGATATTCGATTTACTGGCTCAGACCCTTTTTTTCTTATCAGTTCAAAACCATTTAAAAATCACTGCCGCAGGGCATACCTTGGGTATCATGCACACCATGCTTGCCAAATTGATGAGTTATGCGCTGTTGGGTTTGATTCGATTGCTGACGGGCTCTCAAGCCCGCTGGTACGGTTGTCCACCCAAGGCAGAACAGCGGATTTATTTTGCCAACCACCAAAGCAATGCCGATTTAGTCATGATTTGGGCGGCCTTGCCTGAAGATCTACGCAGCACCACCCGTGCCGCTGCTGCCAAAGACTATTGGACCAAAACACCTTTTCGTCAGTGGATCACGACAGCGGTTTTCAACGTGGTCTACGTTGTGCGCGATCGAAGCGCCGCTGAAGACCCGCTTCAACCCTTGATTGAAGCGCTGGCTGGTGGTGATTCGATCATCATCTTTCCTGAAGGCATGCGTGGTCAAGCAGAAGACCCCTTGCCTTTTAAATCAGGCTTATACAACTTGGCTTTAAAGTTTCCACATGTGGTTTTGGTTCCTGCATGGATCAACAATATCCAGCGCGTCATGCCCAAAGGCGAGTTTGTGCCCGTGCCTGTGCTGTGCTCGGTGACATTTGGGTCACCCATGCAGGTGGTCGATGGTGAAGATCGCCGTGCATTTTTAGACCGCGCCCGCTTGGCGGTCATGCATTTGCGTGATGTCTAAATCAAACGACAAACCATGTACCAAGTCATCAAAAACCTAACGTCAAATCAACAAATTGCGACGTTGTTTGTCATCGTTTTTGGTTTTTTGTTCTTAGCCAGCGTCATCACCTTGTTAGTTTCTCTGCGTGAACACAAAGATGATGAAACCTCCACACGGCGTCGGCATGATTTGCACAATGTGGAGGGAGTTCTCAAAACCAGTTGGCTGATGGCTTTGGTGTTTTGGTTAGGCTGGGTTTCTGGTAACGGCGTGGCCTTGCTACTGTTTGGTTTTGTGTCGTTTTTTGCACTGCGCGAGTTCATGACCCTGTCGCCCACCCGGCGCGGCGACCACCGGGGCTTGATATTGGCATTTTTTGTCGTTTTGCCGATGCAATACTGGTTGATTGGTAACACCTATTTCAAGCTTTTCACCGTCTTTATTCCAGTGTATGTGTTCTTAGCCATCCCCGTGGTAAGCGCTTTAGCCGATGATCCGCAACGGTTTTTGGAGCGCAACGCCAAACTGCAATGGGGCATCATGGTTTGTATTTATGGCATGAGCCACGTGCCGGCATTGTTGCTGCTGGACTTTCCCAACTACAACAATAAAAACGCTTTTCTCATATTCTTTTTAGTCTTGGTTGTACAAATTTGCATGCTCGCACAACATTTAGCCTCTCGCAAACTGCGACGACCCGCGTTTGTGCCTCATATCAGTCAAAGCTTCAATTGGCCCAGTTGGTGGATAGGCATTTTGATGGGTAGCGTACTGGGAGGCTTGTTGGCTGGCATCACGCCCTTTTTGCCAGGCCAAGCGTTTGCCATGGCTTTTATTGCCTGCGTTGCAGGTTCATTGGGGCATTTGGTGATGAAAGCTTTGAAACGTGACCGCGGCATCCCGATTTGGCGTGAAGCGCAAGGCACTACGGTTGGCGTCACAGGTGCCGGTGGCCTGCTGGACCGTGTCGATGCACTGTGCTTTGCAGCGCCCGTGTTTTTTCACTCGGTGCAGTGGTACTTTAATCTTTAGCTTGGTGGCGCTTTGATCTTTGCTTTGAATTAGGCTTTGCGATAACGTTGCGCACTTGGTTGTAGGTTGTCCAAGCACCCCATAAACGTCCACCCCAGATAAACAAGGCACGTTTGGGCAAAACAAGGGTCAAAACCAAACCTGCAGCGAGCGGCAATGCCGGATGCTCAGATGCCCATTTCGCACCGTTGCGTAGCTTATCCGCCATGGCGAGCGGTTTTTTAAGGCTCTGGGATTCCTGAGCGACTGCTAAACGCAGGGCATCACTGCGAGCCAGCAAGCGCTTTTGCTTCGCTACGGGATCTTCTTTAATCTTGGTGGCCATTTCGCCTATCTCACATCATCGCGTGTGACCGAATTCAAATTCGTTTGATCACGGCGCATTTCATCCAAGCTGGCATCAAACATGCCTTGTGTCGTTCGATTGCTGAGCTTGTTGCGCGCGTGACTCAGCATCAAACCGCCGACGATGATGAAAAATGCCATCAAACCACCGGTCGCTGCCAAACGGTAGCCATCCCAAAAAAGCAGGATGATGAAACCGCACAGCAGCACCAAACCCAGCGCCAAAACCACGACGGCCACGGCACCCCATAGCAAGCCATCAAAGACGCGACGCTTTTCAAGCTCCACTTCAGTGCCTAACAATTGCAAGCGCACTTGCGCCATCTGCAGCACAGAGGCCAACAGACGGCTCAAGGACGCAAACAAGCCATTTTCTCGGATGGGATCACGCATAGGGTTATGGTTCGGCACCTAGCTTAGCGTCTGGCTACCAACATACCCACCACCAAGCCAATGCCTGCGGCGACGCCAATGGATTGCCATGGATTCTCATGTACAAACTCATCCGCAGCATCGCCAGCCTCTCGCGCTTTGGTGATGGCAACGTCTTGCATGCGGATCAAATCTTCTTTGGCTTGATTCATACGGTCTTTCACACGGCCACGCAAGCTTGCTGCACCGTCGCCCGCCTCATCGGCAGTCATTCGCAGCAACTCTTCAGCGTCTGAAATAACAGTACGCAACTCAGTGATCATTTTGTCTTTGTTGCCCCAAATCGTTTGTGTCATAGTGAACTCCTTTTATGGATGAGAAAATGCAAGTGCGTACATATTTATATACGTACGTACGATATAAGTGCTTATCGTAATCCTTTACATAAGGCCAATGTTGATAAAAATCAAGCTGCAAGACACATAATCTTACATGGACGCTACAAAAATTATCCGCGATGCTGTCAAAAAAGTCGAGCAACTGAGGCAAAGCGCAGCCAGCACACCTGAATTGTCACAGGCGGTTAGTGACATCAAGGCTTTTCAAGCGCGAAGATTCAATGGTACGTATTTTGATTTAATGCAAACAGAACAGTACAAACCTGCCACTTTGTTTTTTCTTGAGGAGCTTTACAGCGAAAAAGACTACTCTGACCGAGATGCACAGTTTTCACGGATTGCAAGCACGCTTGATCGGCTTTTCCCCAAGCAAGTGGTTCAAACCGCCGTCGTATTAGCGCAGTTGCATAGCTTGACCGAGGACTTGGATCTGGCCATGGCGCAGCAATGGCTCATGACTGCTGACAGTGAGCCCAGCAGCCGTTACGTGGCAACCTGGAATGCGGTGGGCAGGCGCGCAGACCGCATGGCACAACTCAACGGTGCCTTGGCGGTAGGCCAAGAACTGGTGGTGTTGACGCACACGCCCGGACTGCGCATGGCACTCAAAATGATGCGTCGACCAGCCAAATTAGCGGGTATGGGGGCATTGCAACACTTCTTGGAGTTAGGTTTTGACACCTTTGCCGCGATGGGCAACAAGTCCGCCAAGAGCCAGTCTGAAGGCACAGACTTCTTTCTAAGCACCATCAAAAAACGCGAATCCGCTCTGATTGATCAACTGTTTGATGCTCCTACGGCAACCAGCGTCGCTAAAATTACCAGCCTGCTTCAGCAAAAATAATAGTTCAACAGCATTTACCCTCTATTTTTGATGTATTTTTGGCTATAGCCGGCGTATTTGTTCAATAGTTTGCTACTTAATAAGTAGCATAAATTCATTCTATCTGCTCACCATTTGTAGCGCAGCGCCTGAATCGGCAACTGCTTAGAGGCTTTTCAGGCGAGATTTAAGCCTGAAAATATTCCCACGCTTGGACTTATTCAAGCAAAACCATCGTCCACTCACACCTGCGCATTTGCATTTCACACCATATAGCTGCATTTCGTCGCAAACCAATGGGCGCGTTGCGCCAGTTTGCGCAAAATTCACACAACTTCAACAACACAAGGACTTTTATCATGTTGACTCAAATTTTGATGAATACGCCAATCTGGGTATGGGGCTTATTAGCCGGACTCATCTTCCTTGGCTACAGCCAAACTCGCGAC
>CBDUEA010000150.1:0-5037 GCA_965365965.1 uncultured Polaromonas sp.
TTTTGTAAGGTGATTGTTGGCAAAAAGGGTGAATAATAGAGATGAAGTTTTTTTAATTCAATTCAGGAGACAGACATGGCACGTGAAGTTGTTGTTCTAAGCGCAGTGCGCTCGGCTATCGGTACATTTGGTGGTTCACTCTCGAACATAGAGCCCGCAGAGTTGGCCGGCGCCGTCATGAAGGAGGCGATTAGCCGCTCTGGGGTTGAGGCAGCCCAAATTCGCAATGCAGTTGTCGGTCATGTGATTCCGACTGATTCACGCTATGGTTACGTCTCTCGTGTTGCATCCATCCATGCTGGCATGCCGATGGACTCTGTGGCTATGCAGGTGAGCCGTCTGTGCTCCTCAGGACTGCAAGGCATTGTGACCGCCGCACAAAACATCATGTTGGGTGATTTTGACTACAGCATCGGCGGCGGCGTTGAAGTCATGTCACGCGGCAGCTATATGCTGCCTGCGATGCGCACAGGCGCACGTATGGGAGACGCCAAAGCTGTCGACATGATGGTGGCTGTGCTAACTGATCCGTTTGGTGTTGGTCACATGGGGATCACCGCAGAAAATCTGGCGGTGAAATGGAATACATCGCGCGAAGTGCAGGATGCGCTCGCGGTCGAGTCGCACCGGCGCGCCGCCGCGGCCATCGCCGAAGGGCGCTTCAAATCGCAGATCGTGCCCATCGTCAAGCAGACGCGCAAGGGCGAAGTGATCTTCGACACCGACGAGCACGTGAAGGCCAGCACGACGATGGAAACGCTGGCCAAGATGAAGCCTGCCTTCAAAAAGGATGGTACCGTCACCGCTGGCAATGCATCGGGCATCAACGACGGCGCAGCCTTTTTCGTCTTGGCTGCGGCGGATGTAGCGGCACGCGCAGGTCAAAAACCCATGGCACGCTTGGTTTCTTACGCCTTGGCTGGTGTGCCCAATGAAATCATGGGTGAAGGCCCAATCCAAGCCTCCAAACTGGCGCTGCAAAAAGCGGGTTTAACACTGGACAAAATGGATGTGATTGAATCCAACGAAGCTTTTGCAGCGCAAGCCATTGCGGTCAACAAGGCTTTGGGGCTTGACCCAGCCAAGACCAACCCTAACGGCGGCGCGATTGCTTTAGGCCACCCTGTGGGTTGCTCAGGTGCATTCATCGCCACCAAAGCGGTTTATGAATTGCAACGCATCGGCGGCAAATACGCCTTGGTGACCATGTGTATTGGTGGCGGTCAAGGCATTGCAGCGATTTTCGAACGCATGTAAATCGCTCTTTTAAATCGCTTTTTAAACAGCGTTTTAGATTTAAAAAGCACCTTGCGAGGTGCTTTTTTCATGGTCAAACATCAACCACGCGGATGATGCGTGGCGTGGATGCTCTTCAAACGCTCTCTTGCTACATGCGTGTAAATGGTGGTGGTTGAAATATCCGCATGCCCCAAAAGCAATTGCACGGCCCGCAAATCAGCCCCGTGGTTGAGCAAATGCGTTGCAAAAGCATGCCGTAGCGTGTGCGGCGACAAAGGGGTGGTGATGTGCGCGGTTAAAGCATGTTTTTTAACAATGTACCAAAACATCACCCGCGTCATACCCTCACCCAAATGGGTCACAAATAAATCTTGCGTTTGCTGACCACCCAAGATTGACTGGCGGACATCTTGCAAATACCGGTCTAGCCATAATCGCGCCACTTCGCCAAAAGGCACCAAGCGCTCTTTGTTGCCTTTGCCTAAAACGCGCAACACACCTTCGCTCATGCTGACGTTGAAGACTTTCAGCTCAACCAACTCGCTCACCCGTAAGCCACTGGCGTACATCAGCTCCAGCATGGTGCGGTCACGCAAACCCAATGCCTCATTGACGTCTGGCGCGGCCAGCAAGGCTTCCACTTGTGCCTCGGTCATGGTTTTTGGTACGCGCAAGGCTTGCTTGGCTGCTTGCAGTTTGAGTGTGGGGTCTGCGCTTAAGTAACGCTCGCGCAACGCCCAACGAAAATAACGCTTCAAAACCGTCAAGCGCCGATTGGCCGATGTTGCTTTGGTGGTGCTGTGTTTGGCTGAAAAATATGCGTTGATATCGTGCTCAGCGCACGCATCCAGACCGCGGGATTGCGGCGTCAACCAGTGTGCAAAAAGCTCAAGATCGCGCCGATAAGCTTCTAAGGTGTTTTTAGACAGTCCATCTTCCAGCCAAAGCGCATCGATGAAACTGTCTATGTGGTTCGCAGGGTGAATTGCTGCAGGCAAGTCATCCGCAATTCGCGGTTTTCTCGTCAAAATTACTGATCCAACCTCAGCTTAGCCACTTCCACCACTTTTTTATACACTTCATATTCAGCTTTGATTTGCTCGGTGAATTGCTCCGGTGTATTGGCAATGATGATCGAGCCCGTGTCTTCAATGCGTTTACGCACAGCTGGATCTTCCAACGCTTTGCGTACCCCTGCATTTATTTTGTCGACCACTTCTTTAGACAGCCCTTTAGGCCCGTAAATACCGTAAAACGCCATGCGGTTGACAGGTTCTAAACCCACCTCCTTAAAGGTCGGCACATTTGGCCATTGTTTAAGGCGTTGCGGTGCAGCGACCACAATAGGCACCAATCGGTTGGTATTGATAAACGGTGCAGCCGAGGGGATATTGTCAAAAACAATCGGCACTTGACCTGCTACGGTGTCGTTCAACGCTGGCCCCGCGCCACGGTAGGGAATGTGCGTGATGAACGTACCGCTCAAGTTTTTGAACAATTCTGTCTGCAAATGCCCAATGCCGCCCGTGCCCGATGATGCATACGAATACTTACCCGGCGATTTTTTCAACTCAGCGAGGAATGATTTGTAATCTTTTGCCGGAAAGCTGGGATGCACCGCAATGATATTGGGCGTTGCCGCAATATTGATAATGGGTGTGAAATCTGTCAACGGGTTGTAGGGCGTACGCGGGTTGATTGCCGGATTTGCCGCTACGGTAGACACGGTTGCCATACCCAACGAGTAGCCGTCAGGCGTTGCTTTGGCTGTCTCATTGGCACCAATGATGCCGCCACCACCGGCTTTGTTTTCAACAATCACCGATTGGCCCAAGGCGCGCCCCAAAGGCTCCGAAATCACGCGAGCGATGATGTCGGTCGTGCCACCTGCCGCAAAGGGCACTTGCAATTTGATGATTTTGTTGGGGTAGCCTTGCGCCATTGCAGCAGCGCTAAGCGCACTGGCTACAGCCAATAAGGACAGTTTAAAAACAGACGAAACAGTCGAAATCGACATACATGCACTCCTGATGCTTTGTGGGCAGTAGTTGGACAAACAATAGGTTCAGCGGGTCAACGCCTCACCTCGAAAGCAAGCTTGACAAGCAAGACGGCGCAAACCGCTTAGCCTTCAAGCATCTCATGATTCCAGAGAATTCTACATACGGATTAGCCCTATGCTACGATTTGCAACATCTTTAAGCCGCCACTGAGATTGACTTTTTGAACTACGCCCAACTCCTCTTCCCCGATTTTTCCTTGATTTTGTGCGGTTACTTAGTGTGCCGCTACACCGCGCTCAACCGCAACGTGTGGTCGCAGGTTGAAACGCTGGTTTACTACTTTTTGTTCCCGGTGCTGCTGTTTCACTCGATTGTGAAAAGTCCACTCAACTTCTCCACTGAGTCTAGTTTTTTGGCAGCTGGTTTGATCTTAGGTTGTTGCACGGTGGGGCTGTCTTACGTTTTGCCTTTTATCCCCGGATTGCATCATCTTTTTACCAAACGCGAGCACGCAGCCAGCGCGCAGGTGGCTTTTCGCTTCAACTCCTTCATCGGCTTGGCTTTAGCTGAGCGCTTGGCGGGCGCACCTGGTTTTTTGTTGATTGCGGTATTAATCGGCGTATGCGTCCCTCTGTTCAACACCGCCGCTGTCTGGCCGATGGCGCGCCATGGCGAGCGAGGCTTTCTTCGTGAGTTGGTACGGAATCCGCTGATTTTGGCAACCGCGTCGGGTTTGATCCTCAATTTACTGGGTTTCAGAATCCCTGAATGGTTGGTACCAACGGTGAGTCGCATTGGTTCGGCATCATTGGCGCTGGGTTTGATGGCCGCAGGTGCGGGTATGCAGCTGAGTTCACTGTCACGTGCCAAGCTATTGGGTATTTGCTTGCTGGCGATTCGTCACTTTATCGCGCCGCTCATCGCACTGGGTTTATCCATCGCCTTTGGGTTGACGATCACCCAAAGCACGATTTTGTTGGTTTTCTCGGCCCTGCCCACCGCCTCCAGCGCCTATGTGTTGGCAGCGCGCATGGGTTTTGATGGCAGCTACGTGGCAGGCTTGGTCACCCTCTCAACTCTCTTGGGCGTGCTCAGCTTGCCCTTCGCTTTGGGTCTGCTGCGCTGATGGACTGACTTATTGATTCTGCGCCCACACCACATGCTCGCACACCAGTTGACTCTCGTGCGCAGCACGTGTTTGCAGCGTTTGATCAATCAGCGTTTTCTCAACGTCACTCGCCACGCGTCGCGCATTGCCCAAGGCGACGGCTATATTGCGCAACCAACGCTCGTGCCCAATGCGTCGAATCGGGCTACCTTCTGTGAATTTTAAAAAATCCGCCTCTGTCCATGCAAACAAGGTGCTTAATTGCTGCCCGGTCAACCCTTGGCGCTCGTCAAAATCGGGCAAGGAGCTGCGTTTGGCAAACTTGTTCCAGGGGCAAATCAGTTGGCAGTCATCACAACCGTAAATGCGGTTCGCGATCAAGGGACGCAATTCGAGCGGAATCGCACCGGCATGCTCAATCGTCAAGTACGAAATACAGCGTCGCGCATCCAGTTGGTGGGGGGCCAAAATCGCTTGGGTGGGGCACACGTCAATGCAGGCGCTGCAACTGCCGCAATGCTGCGTCACGGGTTGGCTGGGTGGGAGCGCAATATCGAGGTAAATCTCGCCCAAGAAAAACATCGAGCCCGCTTCACGGTTCAACACCAGCGTGTGTTTACCACGCCAACCTTGCCCGCTGCGGGCGGCCAGTTCAGCTTCTAAAACAGGCGCTGAGTCCGTGAACAC
>CBDUEA010000151.1:0-5028 GCA_965365965.1 uncultured Polaromonas sp.
ATGATGGTGACTGAGGATGTGCGCAGAAATGTTCAAGGATTCTCGTTTTGAGGATTCTGTTGACAGGTGCAGACGGATTTACAGGTCTGCATTTTGCCAAAGCAGCTAAAGCAGCCGGTCATGAAGTTATAGAGTTCACTGCTAATTTAACGGATCGTGTAGCGACCAAGTTGCAAGTTGAGTTGGCAGTACCGCAAGCGGTCGTTCATTTGGCAGCCATTAGCTTTGTCGGACATGAGAACGCCAGTGCTTTTTATGATGTCAACGTTGTAGGTACGTTGAATTTATTGGATGCTTTGCAAGAATTACCCATACTGCCAAGCAGCGTGCTGTTGGCCAGTAGCGCAAATGTGTATGGCAATTGCGACCAATCGCCCATCACTGAAATGCAAGCGCCTGTGCCAGTCAATCACTATGCGATGAGCAAGCTGGCTATGGAGTACTTGGCCAAAACCTACATGGCCAAATTACCTTTGTTTTTTGTTCGCCCTTTCAACTATACAGGGCAAGGTCAAGTAGCATCTTTTGTTGTGCCTAAGATCGTGGCGCATTTTAAGCAGCAAGCTAAATCAATTGAACTGGGTAATTTACACGTAGAGCGCGAATACAATGATGTGCGTACAGTCTGCGCTGCCTATTTGGCATTGCTTGAAAAGGCAAAGGCTGGTGAAACCTATAACATTTGTTCCGGGCAAACGTACACGCTGCAATATGTGATTGAACAGCTCACTCAACTCACAGGGCTGACGATGGACGTTACTGTGAACCCCGCTTTTGTCAGGGCGAACGAAGTGCACCGATTATGTGGTGATCCGACTAAGCTCTTGGATGCGATTGGTCCTTTGAAAGCGCCCATGCTGGCAGAAACACTGCAGTGGATGTTGGATTGCTAACAAATTTATAACAAAGAAACAATCGAATGAGAATTGCACTGAATGCGACCTCTTTACTGTCACCGTTGACGGGTATTGGGCAATATACCTACCAGCTGGCAAAAGGGTTGCGTGACAAACAAGACATAGAGCTCGACTTGTTTTATGGCAACGGCTGGAGCAAGGATATTCGCGACCGTCCGTTGGTGCATATTCGTACCTTAAAGACACTGCTTAAAACATTCGTGCCGCAAACGTATGAAGTCAGTCGCTTGTACCAGCAATACCGTTTCAATGGTCGTGCGCACACAAAATTGGGTGGCTTGTACCATGAGCCAAATTTCTTGGCTTTCAAATACAAAGGCCCTTTGGTTTTGACGGTTCACGATCTCTCTTGGATTCGTTTTCCCGAAACGCACCCGGCTGACCGTGTGCGAGCCATGAATAAATATTTTCAGTATGGCGTCGAAAGGGCGTCGATGATCATCACGGATTCACAGTTCGTTAAAAACGAATTGAAAGACATGTTTGGCTTGGCTGATGAGCGTATCAAAAGCATTCCGCTGGGCGTTGAGGCTTTGTTCAAACCTCTAACTGCGGCGGAGACGAAACCAGTTTTACAACGTCTAGGCTTGACACATCAAAAGTATATTTTGGCGGTTGGAACTTTAGAGCCGCGTAAAAATTTGCAGTCTGCCTTACTTGCCTACATGCAATTGCCAGAAAAAACGCGCAAACACTTTCCATTGGTATTGGTGGGTATGAAAGGCTGGAACACATCAGCATTAGAAAAGCAGATGAGTCCTTTGGTTGCCGCAGGTGAAATTCGTTTGCTTGGTTATTTGACGCGTGAAGATTTGGCGACGGTCACTGCAGGGGCTTTGACCTTGATTTACCCATCGATTTATGAAGGCTTTGGTCTGCCACCTTTGGAGGCTATGGCCTGCGGCGTGCCGGTCATCGCATCCAATGTGTCCTCCTTGCCTGAAGTGGTGGCAGACACGGGCTTGTTGATTGAACCTCAAGATATTGATGGGATTTCAGCCGCAATTGAAACCATGATTTCTGCGCTTGAACTACGCGAGCAAGCTTCGCAAAAATCACATCAAAGAAGTAGGGGCTTCACTTGGTCATGCTGCGTTGATCAGACAGTAGACGTTTACCGTCAAGTGCTCAGCAAGTCTTGATACAGTCGTACATGCTTGGCAGACATTGCAGTAAGCGAATATTCGTTCACCGCGCGAGCAGCACCTTGCTTACCCAGTTTGAGTCTGAGTGCTTCATCATTTAAGAGTAGGGTCAAAGCGCTGGCGAGGGCTTGAACATCTCGTACAGGAACGGCTAGGCCAGTGATACCATCTTGGTTGACTACATTCACGCCATTGTTCAGTTGGCTGCATACCACGGGTTTGCTGCAAGCCATGGCTTCAAGTTGTACCAAGCCAAAGGCTTCGCTTTGCTCGACAGAGGGCAAACAAAAAACAGTACAAGCATTGAAATAAGCAGCCAAGTCTGCTTCATCAATGGGGCCAGTGAACATCACTTGATGCGCAATACCCAGTTGAGTTGCTTGTTTTTGCAGTTTCTCCCGCAAAGGACCATCGCCACCTAGGATGAGTTGCGCATCGACGTGCTGCATGGCTTCAATAAGGACATCAAAACCTTTGTAATACACATGTCTGCCCAAAGCAAAAATGATATGTCCTGACGGCGTGACACTTTTCGTTTGCTCTTGGAGTTTCGCGCAAAGTGCGGCACTACGGGGTGTTAGTGTTAAATCACTGAAATCACGACCGTAAGGAATGACATACCGCTTAGCCGTCGGGAAATTGGCGGGAATTTGTGTTGACGACGTGAAGTGTGCAGGCGTCGCCGCAATCAAGGCATCTGCTCGGTTGGTGATGTTTTGCAGAAACGGCAAATACATGGCCAGCAATCGTTTTTGCCGAACAATGTCGCTATGCCATGTGATGACACGTTTAACATGTGCAGGTAGCAGCTGACCAATTAAATGCGCAATGGGATTCGGGAAATGCAAATGGACAACATCAAACGGCTGTTCACTGTGCAGCGCCAAAGCTTTGAGTACCTGAGCTGGAGAAACTGCCGTGCTAAAAGCCGTGCCAAAAGTGGCCGCTTGCACCAAGCGGTAGCCACCTAAACTGGCATCCACGCGATCATCTTGGGTGTTAAAGGTGTCACCTGCAACCAAATACACCACATCCACATCAAGCAAGGCCAAACCCGCGCAAAGCACTTGCATATGACGTTCAATGCCGCCATTTTGTTCAGCGTTGTGAAAACGTCCGACTTGCAAGACGCGCAAGCGCGATGCTGAAGAAATAGGTTTATTCAAAAACTTCAGCCTGCGCTAATAAAAGACCTAGGGCATCTTTGCCAGATAGTTTAGGTGGATTTGTTAATTTCCAATCGATGCCAATAGCAGGATCGTTCCATAAAATGCAACGCTCAAACTGCGGTGCATAGTAATCCGTGGTTTTATAGAGAAAATCGGCTGTGTCAGACAAAACGACAAACCCGTGCGCAAAACCGGGTGGGACCCACAGTTGACGATGGTTCTCACCAGAAAGCAAAACGCTCACCCACTTACCAAACGTGGGCGATGATTTACGAATGTCCACGGTCACATCCAAAACTTCACCACTCGTCACGCGAACGAGCTTGCCTTGTGGTTGTGAGATTTGATAATGCAAACCACGTAAAACACCTTGCGCAGAACGGGAATGGTTGTCCTGCACAAAATCAACATTCAAGCCCGTGCCTTGGTTAAATGCTTGCTGGTTGAAGCTTTCAAAAAAGAAGCCACGCTGGTCACCAAATACTTTGGGTTCAATGATGAGTACGTCAGAGATCGCTGTAGGAATAATGTTCATGAATTAAATGTACCGGTTAGGGGACATGCTTTTCACGCAGCATCCGCAGCAAATATTGACCATAGCCATTCTTTGCCAAAGGTTGCGCCAGTTTTTCGACTTGTTCGCTCGTGATAAAACCATTGCGCCAAGCAATCTCTTCAGGGCACGCGATCTTCAAACCTTGGCGATGCTCAAGGGTAGAAATGAATTGACTGGCTTCTAGCAAACTGTCGTGCGTGCCTGTATCGAGCCACGCATAGCCGCGCTGCATGATTTGCACCTTTAGCTGATCGCGTTCCAGATAGGTTTGGTTCACCGTGGTGATTTCCAGCTCGCCACGAGCACTGGGTTTGACTGATTTGGCAATGTCGACGACTTGGTTGTCATAGAAGTACAAACCGGTAACGGCGTAGTTACTCTTAGGTTGCAGCGGCTTTTCTTCAATACTGGTAGCTTTGCCCTGTGGATCAAAAGCCACCACGCCATAGCGTTCAGGGTCTTGCACATGGTAGGCAAAAACAGTCGCGCCTTGTTCATTCGCATCAGCGACAGCTAGTAGATGGGCGAAGTCGTGACCGTAGAAAATGTTGTCGCCTAAAACCAAGGCGCTGGGTGAATTGCCCACAAATTGGTCGCCAATGATGAAGGCTTGCGCCAAACCATCTGGGCTGGGCTGCACTGCATATTGCAAATTCATACCCCATTGGCTGCCATCGCCCAAAAGTTGTTGAAAGCGCGGTGTGTCTTGCGGTGTGCTGATGATCAGCACATCTCGAATCCCTGCTAGCATCAAGGTGCTCAGCGGGTAGTAGATCATCGGTTTGTCATATACCGGCAGCAGTTGCTTGCTTAACGCCAAGGTGGCTGGGTGCAAACGCGTCCCTGAACCTCCAGCAAGAATAATGCCTTTGCGATTGCTGACAAGTTGCTTGTTCTTTATTTGTGTCATGACTTTAGTTTGAGAGTAAGTTGAGTTGCAATGCTTCGATCAAAGGATTTCATTCAGCATACGCGCAACACCTTGCTGCCAAGACGGCAAATGTACGTTAAAAGCGTTTCGTAGCTTTTCAGTTTCTAACCTAGAGTTAATTGGTCTTGTAGCCGGCGTAGGGTAATCTTTTGTTGCTATTTTATGAATAGCGTTTTGCGATGTTTTAAGAGTCACACCAGCGCTGCGCGCTTGCTCAATCACAAACGCAGCATAGCCGTGCCAAGATGTGTAACCGCTGGCGACCAGATGGTATAAACCTGCGAGGTCAGCTTGCGATGCGACTTGACGC
>CBDUEA010000152.1:0-4997 GCA_965365965.1 uncultured Polaromonas sp.
TCGTGCGCCTGGACGCCGCCCGCAACAGCGGCGACGTGCTGCAGTCGCTCGAAGAAGCGATCCGCAAAATTCCGGAAGTCGTCAGCTGCCACTACATCAGCGGCACGGGCACGTTTGAATTGCAGGTCGTCAGCCGCGACCTGAACAGCTTCAGCCAGTTTGCGCGCGACGTGCTGATCAACCTGCCCAACGTGAAAGACCTGCACACCAGCTTTTCGCTCGGCGAAGTCAAAGCCAGCGGCGCGCTGCCGTTGGGGCATTTGTTGCGGGATAAGGCGAAAAAGTCAGTGAAATAGGGTGCTTGCGCATGCTGGTTGTGCATTTATTGCTATCTTTTTTGTATAACAACGGTGTTGCGGCTGCTTCTGCCGGTTTTGCCCACGCGCAGACGGCGTGTCACTCACACTGCAACCACGCTTTGCCACATTGCTGAGCCCTGTTTTTTAAGGCGGATGGCGATGCCGCTTCTGGATACAGGCAACGTCAATATTCCCTTCAATAAATCCGCAAGCAAATCGACTACAGAAGTCACTTTGGCTGCATGATCGCCTGTTACCAAGTGTTAATAAAAACTGAATAACAAGACAGGGCGGTGGCGGCGAAATGGCGTGGTGCGTATACCTGCGCCCGGCGAAGACGGGAAGGAAGCGGCGCGGGTGTTTTATGCGGAAGCTACTCGGGCTAGGCAGAGGTTGGTGATAGGGGTTAGTGGGATGGTGAGCTTGGAGCGCGGCTAAAAACATGAAAAGGCAACCGGCATGAGTACAAGCAATACGGCATTGCTGCCGCAAATCGAAAGCCGTATTCAAGTGATTTGCGGCCAGTGGGTCATGATTGACGTCGACTTGGCTAAGTTGTACGGCGTGCAGACAAGCGGCTCAGTGAGCAGGTCAAACGCAACTGGGAGCGCTTTCCGAGAGATTTTCTGTTTCAGCGCACTATCGATAAGAAGACCGAGGTGGTCGCAGATTGCGACCACTACTAAAAAATTTTACACAGCGCAAGTTCGGATTTTGACAAATGAAAATTAGAAAAATATCAATCAAAAATTTTCGCGGGATCAAAGAACTTGACTGGAGTTTGCCTACAGCAGAAATTTTCTGTTTGATAGGTAAAGGCGACTCGTCCAAGTCCACCATTCTTGAAGCTATCCGATATGCGTTTCACCCCCAGTGGAATATCACCTTCAGTGATTCGGATTTCTACCAGTGCAAGTTTGACAATCCGATAGTCATTGAAGTAACCGTTGGCGACTTGGTTGCTGATTTCTGTTCGCTTGCCAAGTATGGTCAGCATCTGCGTGGGTGGAACGCTAAAACGGAAAATCTCGTGGACGAACCAGACGACGACCTGGAATCAGTTATGTCGGTTCGGCTCACAGTGGGCAAGGAGCTAGAACCCAAGTGGGTGGTGTTTACTGATCGCACGGCAGACGGTGTGCCGTTTAAGCCAGCAGATCGCAACAAGGTGTCCGTGGGCCTCATTGGTGCATACAGCGAACGGCAGCTGTCGTGGGCCACTGGTACAGCCTTGGCCAAGCTGACCGAAACACAAAGCCTTAATGAACTTTTGGCTAACGCTTCGCGAACAGCGCGCACTTCCTTGGACGCTGATCGGGCTGTTTCGCTCAAAAATTTTGATGCTGCAGCATCCAAGTCTGAAGTCATAGCCAAGCTCTTGGGTGTGCCAGTATCCAGTGCCTACAAAGCCCACCTAGATCTCAATGCCGTCAACCTCAAAGTGGGTGGCTTGGCGCTTCATGACGGCGATATTCCATTGCGACAGTTGGGCCTAGGATCAAGGCGAATGCTTCTGTGTGGTATTCAAAAAATGGGATTGGAAGAAGGCCACATAACATTGTTTGATGAGGTGGAGTTCGGCTTGGAGCCGCATCGAATTTCTCGTCTGATAAAGCACGTTCGAGACGATGCGAAGGGCCAGTATTTCCTGACGACACATTCGCCGGTCGTATTGCGTGAACTGACCGTCAAAGAGCTTTACATCGTTCACAGCAGGAAAGGAGTTGTTCAAATACTGCCAGCATTTTCCGATAGCCTGACCGTACATGAAGCGCAAGGAAAGATGAGGTCTAGTTCCGAAGCTTTTCTTGCCAAGAAAGTTGTTGTCTGTGAGGGAGCAACCGAAGTTGGGTTTCTCAGAGGCTTCGATGATTTTCAAGTAGGGCAGGCTAAAGATCCGCTTTCATACCATGGTGTAGCCCTACTAGATGCAAGAGGCGCAGGCAATATCACAGCACTGGCAAAGGCATTCAAAATGCTGTGCTATGACGTTTCAGTGTTGGCTGACGGGGATGCGGAGCAACATTTCTCGCCAGCACATGCAGCGGAGTTGGAAAAACTCGGTGTGCCGGTTTATGTGTGGATAGACAAACTTTCACTGGAACAGCGAGCGTTTCAGGATTTACCGTGGGCCAGCGTGATAGCAAGCCTTAAGCTAGCACAAGACGAACTGCACTTCGCGGTCTACGACAACGTGCGTTCTCAATTTCAAAAAGTTTTGGATATAGACATATCCAATTGGCAAGACAGTATGGATCTTAGAAAAGCCATTGGCCTAGCCGCGAAAAAATGCAATTGGTTCAAAGACATCACGCGAGGAGACCGGTGGTTCAAAGCTGTAAGTCCCACCTTCAGCACCGCAGATTTCAAAAAAAAAGACTTGGCGCTAAAGCTGGAGCAATTTTGGTTGTGGGCTGAAAATGTCTGACGAATTGGCCCTAAAACTCTGCACATGCGGGTCTAAAGGCTATGTCATTGCTCCTGCTGGATACGGCAAGACCCACTTGATTGCTTTGGCCGTCAATAAGGCCACCAAGCGTCAACTGATATTGACGCACACGTTTGCTGGCGTCAATTCGATCAAGGTGAAGATGGTTACGCTGGGAGTGCCAACGACCAACTATCACGTCGATACGATAGCGAGCTTTAGCTTGCGCTTGTGTTTGGCTTACCCGAAGACTTCTGAGTGGAAGATGGACCATCCTGCTGGGAATCAATGGGACAAGCTGTATGAGAGTTGTGTGGCCTTGCTGGGAAAAGCATTCATTCGGCAAGTTTTAACGGCTACCTATCAGGGCATCTACGTCGACGAGTATCAAGACTGCTCAGAGCTTCAACATAGTCTTGTCAGTCTCTTGGGCCAGTTCCTGCCTATCCGAATTCTAGGCGACCCAATGCAGGCCATCTTTGAAATCGGCGATCAAGCTCCTGTTGACTGGAATAAAAGTATTTACCCCAATTTTGAGTGTTTGGGTAAATTGGAAAAACCTTGGCGCTGGGACAATACAGGACAAGCCCAGCTTGGAGCTTGGCTAAAAGCTGTTAGAGGGAAATTGGAAAACGGAGAGAAGATTGACCTGGTTGTCGGACGGCCAGCCAGCGTTAAGTTTGAATGTGTGGAGCCTGAATGGTTAGAAGCAAAGCAGTGTTCTACCGTTTTAAAGTTTCTTGGAAATGACGCGTCAGTTATGGCGTTGCACGGAGGCGACGCCGTTTCTAAAAACAGAACACATCTGTTGGCGCAGAAAACAAACGGAAAATTTTCATCCATTGAAGAGATTGAAGGCAAGGCTCTCTTTACCTTTATCAAAGCGTTTGCAAAAGCCAAGACCGTGCAAGCTGAGTTCTTGTTGGCTGTGGAGTTTTCTAAAAAATGCTTTACCAAAGTCGGTGAGGTGCTGACGGCTGGAACGAAGGAAGGCAAAGTTGCGAAGGAAACGAAGGCGACAAAATATCCACCACTTCTAAGTGCAGCCAACCTTTACCTCAGTTATCCAACGAGCCAAAATCTGAAGTCTTTCTTTTTGGCACTAAAAGACAACCCTGTAACTGGCGCCTATAGACGAGACCTGCTTTATCGGTTTTTGAACGTCCTGAAAATTCACGGCGACAAAGAAACAACAACTTTGCTAGAAGCGGCCAATCTTTATCAGCAGGATATGCGCCACACAGGACGGCCAATTAGCCATACGAAGTTGATCGGCACGACATTGCTGGTTAAAGGCTTGGAATACGACCACGCGGTAGTCCTTGACGCAGATTCGTTAAGCGCCAAGCATCTGTATGTTGCTATGACCCGTGGATCGCATTCACTGACGATCATAGGCAGCAGCCGCTATTTACCAAAAGGATAAGACGACCGTCTTGATCCAGCAATTCATGCCAGCCCCGAGAGGCTTTTTGAGACTGGTCTTGCTATCCGTGCAGAAGTTGGGATTAGGCCTCAATCAAACCGATTAGCTACAAATAAAGTATCTGCTCTAGCCCAATTTTATTGGGCTAGAGGCTAATTCGATTCCAAAAAACCGACTTTCTCAATCCATCAGCAGCCGTTTCGCAGCCCAATCCGGCGCTGTTTTACCTCAACCTTCGTCAAAAAGCGGTGCTTAGGTCGTTTTTAATGCTATTTTCAAGGTGTAGCCCAAAAAACATGGGCGCGAGCGGCTACTGAATTAATACCGTTTTTTATACTGAATGCGAAAAGCACTCAGCGCCTTCCCCGCCTCAGCATGCACTTAGCCCTGCGCTGGCCGAGCCCCCACATTGAACTGCAATCCCAGCGCGTGCATGACTTTGATCACTGTCGCAAAGCTGGGATTGCCTTGCTCGCCCAGCGCCTTGTAAAGCCCTTCCCGGGTGATGCCGGTGTCGCGGGCCAGCTGCATCATGCCGCGTGCCCGTGCGATGTCGCCTACCGCTTTGGTGAACAGAGCGGCGTCTTCTGGCGCTTCGTCCATGCAGGCCTGAAGGTACTGCGCGCAGTCTTCGTCGGATTGCAGGTAGTCGGCGGCTTCAAAGGGTTTGATGCCAAGTTGTGTGGCGGTAGTAGGGTTCATCAGATTACTCTTTCAAAAGTGTGACCATGTGCTGTGCTTTGGCAATGTCGCGCTCCTGGCTGGACTTGTCTCCACCGCCCAGTGCAATCACCACGGTAAGGCCGTCTTTCCAGCAATAGACGCGATAGCCTGGACCGCTATG
>CBDUEA010000153.1:0-4987 GCA_965365965.1 uncultured Polaromonas sp.
ACATCGTCAGGCTTCTATACCGAAAAACGCCCAGTCGTATGATTGGGCGTTTTTTTTCGTCTGTCCAATTTAACCTTGAGCCTGTCAAATATTAATCCACTTCAAACATTTCGGATGTACATGCCCTCTTGTTTGGCTACGTTGGTTTTAAGAAGATCATGTAAAAGCTCCTCAAACCATGCATGTATTGATTTGGCTGCAAAATATTGCTTATGTAGTATTTGCATATAGGGTGTTTGAATCGCCCAGTTACGCAAATCTTCGGCTGATATTCTGTGCTGTTCCAGTAATTTAAATTTCAACAAAACCTTTCCTGCATATTTTGCGTGCTTTAGGGGTTGTTCAACGAAATTTTGAAGCCTGCTTCGCGCTCTGGCTAACGCGGTTTCAACATCGTAAAAAATCTTCCCATGTCCTGGAATGATGATTTCTGGCTTGAGTGACTCAATCAAATCCAAAGTCTCGGCCACTTCTTGGAAAGCCTGCTCCCCTTCAAGTTCTGGAAAGACAACACCAAATCCGTTTTCCCACAAAGCATCGGCTGAAACCAACGTTTTTGATTCAGGTTCAAACAAAATAATGGAATGCGTGTCATGCCCTGGCGCTGCATGTATTTGCCAGCTGAGATCACCGAGTTGAACGTTTGACCCAGCTTGAAGTAACGATGAAAAAGCAAAGGATGCACATTGTTGCCCGGTTGGCGTGTAAGTCAGTGCAGTTGTATCCCAGACTTCAACAGCCTGAGCTAGTCCAGGTGGAATGGCGATGTGTAAATCAGAGTAAGTCGTTTGAAGAAGTGCATTACCACCGCAGTGATCGCTGTGCAAATGTGTGTTGAGCAGCAAATTTAAAGGGCGTCCGTTCAAAGCATGTTGCACTAACGCTAAGGTTTGTACACTGTGTGTAGCATAGCCACTGTCTATCAAGGCCGTATTCTCTGCGCCACAAATTAAAATATTGTTAGACGACAACCATCCTCGTTCAAAAACGGTGATTTGAGGCGGAAGTTTCACCGGCTTCTTGGAGTTCACTTGCCCACTCGGAGTTCTCTACGCAAGATCTTACCTACGTTTGTTTTCGGGAAATCTTCTCTGAAAACGATGTGCTTAGGCATTTTGTAGCCCGTCAAATGTTGACGGCAATACGCGCTGACATCTTCTTCTGTCAAAAGAGGATCATTCTTGATGACAAACAGTTTGATGGCTTCACCGGTTTTTTCATCGGGCACACCAATGATCGCGCACTCCAGCACACCTGGACACAGTGAGACAACGTTCTCCAACTCATTCGGATAAACATTGAAACCACTGACAATGATCATATCCTTCAAACGATCGACAATTTTGGTGTAGCCTCTTGCATCCATGATGCCAACGTCACCCGTGCGCATGAATCCGTCCGCGGTAAAGGCTTTGCGGGTCTCTTCGGGTTGGTTGTAATAGCCCGTCATGACATTCGGACCGCGGATACAAATCTCGCCTGATTCGCCCTGTGGCAAACTATTTCCTGCTTCGTCCTTGATCGCAATATCTATGCTGGAGAGTGGCAAGCCAATGGTTCCGGTAAATTCTTTGTGGGTCACAGGATTGTTGGTGCCAATCGCTACAGTTTCACTCATGCCCCAACCTTCAATCATGGGGCAGCCCGTCACGGCTAACCAATTGCGTGCTGTTCCCTCAGACGCGGCCATGCCGCCAGCTTGGGACACATAGAGGGTAGAAAAGTCGATAGTTTTAAACTCAGGCTGCTGCAAAAGCGCATTAAAGAGCGTGTTGACGGCGGGAATCATGTGGAAAGGGCGCTTTTTCAGTGTTTTGACAAAGCCTGGGAAATCACGTGGATTCGGAATCAAGGTCATGTACGCGCCCCAGCGCATAGACAACAAACTCAAATTAAGCGCAAAAATATGGTACAGCGGCAAAGCAGCAATGCTGTTGATTTTACGAACATCGCCGACACGCTCCATCGCGGGCGTGAACCAAGCCTCACCTTGGAGCACGGCTGCAACGATATTGCGGTGTGTCAAAACGGCGCCCTTGGACAAGCCTGTCGTACCACCGGTGTACTGCAAAAATGCAATCGAATCCAATGTTGAATGGTTAGGTTTGAGCTTCATCGTCTTGCCTTGCGCGATGACGTCTTTGAACGAAGTTACCGTTAAACCATTCGTTAATGCCAACTTATAAGCGGGCACGGCTTTCTTCAGGTTGCGCACGGCAAACGTGATCCATGTGCCATACAGACCACCCAGTAAGTCGCCAACGGACGTCATCACCACGCGTTTGATCGATGTTTTGCTGATAACTTCAGACAAAGTCGCCGCAAAGTTTTCCAAAATTACAATTGTTTCGGCGCCAGAGTCGCGCAGCTGATGCTCTAATTCGCGTGGCGTGTAGGGCGGGTTCACATTCACGCAGGTGAACCCCGCCCGCAAAATACCCGCCATGGTGACCGAAAACTGCGGCAAATTGGGCAGCATGATGGCCACCCGCGCGCCCGGCTCCAAACCTTGGCTTTGTAGCCAAGCTGCCATGGCGGCAGATAAATCGTCAACTTCTTTGTACGTTGTCCAGCGCTCCATACAGACTGAAAATGGACTGGTGGCATGCTTTTTAAACGACTCCTCCAACATCTGCGTCAGTGAGCTGTAGATTTCTGGGTGAATCTCTGCGGGTACGCTGCTTGGGTAACTCTTGAGCCAAAACTTATCCATATCCATATTCATATCCAATTGCTGCTTTCATGAAAATTCTAAAAACTGTCATCGTATCGACTCAGTGCACCCTCATCAGCTGGCTTTGCCCAGCAAAGCATCTTTGAGTCGCCAATCGGCAGGGTTGGGACCCAACAAGAATTCTTAAATAAAAACGAACGACCGTGCTATTTTTGTTGTAGGGATTATGAATCTGCCACATGGCTTTGTCGCCTCGGGTTTACACGTAAGTGCGTAAAAATTCACGCTTTTTAGTGGAGGCACTCCAAGAGTTTGCTACACTGCAGTCTTATGTTCATACACCGCGCCCATTACACCGGCTCAAGCACCAGCCAAAGCACAGGTCACAGCGACCGAGGAGCTTGGCTTTGGCGTCCTTCGCATTAACTGCACCATAGACACGTTTGCCAAGCGCAAAGCGTGCTCCATGCTTGTGTAGTTTCACAAGACATTTCCCTCCGTTTTACTCTCTCCCCATTCGCGCTAAAGCTTTTACGCCATCAAATATTTCTAGGCGGACAGAGCTGTCAAGCGCTCCTCGTTCAGAGGACTTTTTAAGGCTGATTTGTGATGACCGAATTTGAATTTAACCAACTTAAAAACAAAGGCTACAACCGCATTCCGTTGATGTTGCAAGCCTTTGCTGATTTAGAAACGCCGCTTTCCTTGTATTTAAAGCTCACGCAATATGATAAAAAAGATAGCAAACAAGTAAATAATAAAGCCGGCTACAGCGCAAGTGGATACAGTTTTTTGCTTGAATCTGAGGTGGGGGGTGAGCGTTTTGGGCGCTACAGCTTCATCGGCTTACCGGCGCGCGCCTTGTTGCAATCGTCGGGTTTTGGCGCTGCGGCTAAGACAGAAGTCGTGACCGATGGCGTGGTGGTGGAAACCAGCAGCATCAACCCGCTGGACTTCATCACCAGCTACCAGCAGCGCTTCAAAGTTGCGCTGCGGCCTGACTTGCCGCGCTTTTGTGGTGGTTTGGCGGGCTATTTTGGCTACGACACGGTGCGTTACATCGAGAAAAAATTAGAGAAATCCTGTCCACCGGATGAGATGCATTGCCCTGACATCTTGCTACTGCAATGCGAAGAACTCGCCGTGATTGACAACCTCTCTGGCAAACTTTCGCTGATCGTCTATGCCGACCCCACCCAGCCCAACGCTTTCAACGCCGCTCAAACAAGACTCCTTGAGTTGAAGGAAAAGCTCAAATCATCTGTCAATGCGCCAGACATTCAACCATCGATGACCCACCCCGCCGTGCGCGACTTCGCCAAGGCTGATTACCTTGCCGCCGTGCTGCGCGCCAAAGAGCTGATTGCTGGTGGTGACTTCATGCAAGTGCAAGTTGGCCAACGCATCAAAAAACGCTACACCGAGTCGCCACTCAGCCTGTACCGTGCGCTGCGCTCCCTGAACCCGTCGCCGTACATGTATTACTACGACTTTGGCGATTTCCACGTCGTTGGTGCGAGCCCTGAGATTTTGGTGCGGCAAGAAGCGGTGACGCATAACGGCAAGGCCGAGCAAAAAATCACCATTCGCCCACTGGCTGGCACCCGACCACGTGCAGCAACACCAGAGTTGGATAAAGCCGCTGAGGTTGAACTCATCAACGACCCCAAAGAACGTGCCGAGCACGTCATGCTGATTGACCTGGCCCGCAACGACATTGGCCGCATTGCCAAAATTGGCACTGTCAAAGTGACCGAAGCCTTCGCTGTTGAGCGTTACAGCCACGTCATGCACATTGTCAGCAACGTCGAGGGAACCTTGAATGACGGCATGACGGCGATGGACGTCCTCAAAGCCACTTTCCCCGCCGGTACCTTGACCGGCGCCCCCAAAGTCCACGCCATGGAATTGATCGATCAATTAGAACCCACCAAACGCGGCCTGTATGGCGGCGCGTGCGGCTACCTCAGCTTTGCGGGTGACATGGATGTGGCCATCGCCATTCGCACTGGCATCATTAAAAATGAAACCCTCTATGTGCAAGCTGCTGCCGGCGTGGTGGCCGACAGTGTGCCCGAGTTGGAATGGGCTGAAACCGAAGCTAAGGCCAGAGCGCTACTCAGAGCCAGCGAACTGGTTGAGGAGGGGTTGGTATGAAACTGCTGATGATCGATAACTACGATTCGTTCACCTACAACATCGTCCAATACTTCGGTGAATTGGGCGCCGAAGTCGAGGTTTTCCGCAACGACGAAATCACGCTAGAAGGCATTGCAGCCCGAAATCCCGACCGATTGGTCATCTCCCCCGGCC
>CBDUEA010000154.1:0-4981 GCA_965365965.1 uncultured Polaromonas sp.
GGTGAAGGTGTTTTTGGTGCTGAAGCGGCTTCGCAGCATTATTTTCGCAAGCCAGCCAAGCAACTATCTGCTTATGAAGCTGCTCGCTTAGCCGTGATGTTGCCGCGGCCTAAATATTTTGAAAAATTATCAAACTCAAGTTATCTATCGGGTCGTGCTTCATCCATCGCAGCACGCATGGGTGACTCAGAAGTACCTTGAGTCAACGTCAATGATTCAAGAAATTTCTAACTTGACGCCTTAATGATGAGAATACTAGGCATTGATCCAGGACTTCGCACAACAGGTTTTGGTATTTTAGATAAGCATGGCGCACAGCTCACCTATGTGGCCAGCGGCACCATCTCGACGATGCATCTTGATACGGGTGATTTGCCAGCACGCTTAAAGGTCTTGTTTGAAGGTATCAAAGAAATTGTGGAACGTTATAAACCAGATACGGCGTCTGTTGAGATCGTTTTTGTGAACGTCAACCCGCAATCAACCCTTTTGTTAGGGCAAGCGCGCGGAGCGTGTATCACGGCTTTGGTGACCAGCGATTTAACCGTTGCTGAATATACCGCCCTACAAATGAAGCAGGCTGTGGTGGGTTATGGCAGAGCGGAAAAATCACAAATTCAAGACATGGTGAAACGTCTCTTAGCCTTGCCTGCCCTGCCTGGAAAAGATGCTGCAGATGCCCTCGGCTTGGCCATCACGCACGCCCATGCCAGTGAATCGTTTGGAAGAATTGCGGCTGCGTCAAGCACACAACGTCGCACTTCAGCGATGTACAAAGCGGGAAGAAGTTATTGACGAGCGCTTGATGTCAAAACAACGAATTAAATGCGTTGCATGATCAAGATAGAAAAAAATACTGCTGCTACTGCCAGAGTTAGCTTTAAAGCCGTTAATCCGGTTTTTTTGTAACTCTGTTGCCCCGTAAAGGCATAAGCAACAAAAAAACCCGCGCAAGCAAGAAGTGACAAAAGCATGACCCAACGAAATAGCAACATGTTCCGTCCTCTATCCTCTAAATACTATTAAATCATTACCAAGCGCTGGCTAGCTGTGCATAACCACTGGGCGCAATTTTCTCATTGTCGAACGTGACCATGTCATACGCTCCTTTTTGAGCCAACAGTGCGCGCAACAACTTATTATTGAGTGCATGTCCTGAACGGAAGGCATTGTATTGAGCCAATAAAGGATGGCCGACCAAATGCAAATCGCCCATTGCATCCAGAATTTTATGCTTTACAAACTCATCGTCATAACGCAGACCTTCAGCATTCAAGACTTTATAGTCATCCATGACAATGGCATTATCCAAACCGCCACCCAATGCAAGGCCATTTGCTCGCATCATTTCAACATCTTTGGTAAAGCAAAAGGTGCGCGCTCTGGCAATATCGCGCGCATAGGAATCAATGCTTAGATCAAACTCAACTCGTTGCCCCGTTGAGTCTACAGCCACGTGCGCAAAATCGATTTCGAAACTCAGTTTGTAGCCATGGAATGGTTCTAACTTCGCCCATTTAAGTGATGTTCCTTCTCCCTCTGTAACGGTGACCGGCTGCAAAACGCGTATGAATTGTTTGGCTGCTTTTTGTGTTTCAATGCCCGCATTTTGCAGCAAAAAAACAAATGAAGCCGCTGATCCATCAAGAATGGGAACTTCCTCACCCGTGATGTCAATATACAAATTATCAATGCCCAAGCCAGCACAGGCCGACATCAAATGCTCAACTGTTTGAACTTTGACGCCGTGAGACGATATGGTGGAGGCCAATCGCGTATCAGTTACTGAAGCGGCAGACAAGGGAATATCAACAGGTTCGGCCAGATCAATCCGGCGAAACACAATACCCGTTCCCGCAGCAGCAGGACGTAATGTGAGCTCGACGCGCTGCCCGCTGTGAAGCCCGACACCCACGGCCCGGATCAGATTTTTAATGGTTCTTTGTTCTAACACCGAACTATTTTATGACGACTCACTAGAGTTTGAAGTCTAGTAAGCCGAAATCATCATCTTGGGTTAATCAGCTTGCTTACGCAAAAAAGCCGGAATCTCGAAATCCCCCATACCTCCAGAAGACAAGGCATCAACTTTTGCAGCTGCACTGGTGCGATCAGGATGCTTGCGAAGATAGGTTGGGACTTGGTAGTTAGGCTGGCCAGTGGCACTGCCACTCGTCATGGTGGTGCCAGCGCTTTCAGCAAAACTGTCAGCCGCATAGGAGACCATATTGTCTGTTCCGTTGAGTAACACTTTCAGTGCCGGCGCCTTACCACGTGATGCAATGCGGCTTAAGCCTGTAGCCACCACGGTGACACGAATTTCATCACCCAAGCTGTCATCATAAGCCGTTCCATAAATAACGTGTGCATCTGGAGAGGCGTATGCACGGATCGTATTCATGGCAAGTTTGGACTCGCTCAATTTCAACGAGCTTTTTGCAGCAGAAATCAGCACCAACACACCTTTTGCACCAGACAAATCAATGCCTTCGAGCAATGGGCATGCAACCGCTTGCTCCGCTGCAATACGCGCACGATCTGGACCGCTGGCGAGTGCAGAACCCATCATGGCTTTTCCGTTCTCGGCCATCACTGTGCGTACGTCTTCAAAGTCCGGGTTCACATGACCACGAACATTGATGATCTCAGCAATACCACCAACTGCATTTTTAAGCACATCGTTGGCGTAGGCAAAAGCTTCTTCCTGGGTGATATCTTCACCCAAAACTTCGATGAGCTTTTCATTCAAGACAACGATTAATGAATCAACGTTTGCCTCGAGCTCAGCCAGACCATTGTCGGCATTGGTCATGCGCTTTCCACCTTCCCAATCAAAAGGTTTGGTCACAACGCCAACGGTAAGGATACCCATTTCTTTAGCTATACGGGCAATTACTGGCGCAGCACCCGTTCCTGTACCGCCACCCATACCAGCAGTGATGAAGAGCATGTGAGCGCCTTCAATTGAGGCTCGAATATCCTCTTCCGCCATTTCGGCAGCTTCACGACCTTTTTCAGGTTTGCTTCCTGCTCCCAAGCCCGTCGTCCCTAATTGAATCGTTTTGGGAGCTGCACTTGAGCTTAAAGCTTGAGCATCAGTGTTCGCACTGATGAACTCAACGCCTTGGACGTTGCGCGTAATCATATGCTCAACCGCATTGCCGCCGCCACCGCCGACACCAATAACTTTGATCTTGGTACCCATGTTGAACTCTTCAACTTCAATCATTTCAATTGCCATGTTATTTCTCCTATTCAAACCGCAGTTGCCGAAATTTATATTGTTTATTTATACTGATTGTCCATGATTAATCGCCATCGTAGGTGGGGACTTCCACGCGCTAACCAAATTTTTTTAATCATGTTAAAAATTCCCTATAAACCAGTCTTTTGCACGACTAAAGGTATTTTTGAAAGACCCATTTTTCTGAGCCACTTTTAAACCTCGCATGCGCGCGAATCTTGCCTCTTCAAGTAATCCCATAACGGTTGAGGCCCTTGATTGAGCGACCATGTCTGCCAAATTTCCGGCATATTTTGGAATTCCACGACGTACGGGTTTAAGAAAAATATCCTCACCCAGTTCAATCATGCCGGGCATCACACTGGCGCCACCCGTTAACACGATTCCAGAAGATAAAACCTCTTCATAGCCCGTCTCACGGATGGCTTGATGCACCAGTGAAAAAATTTCCTCAATACGAGGCTCAATCACGCCAGCTAAAGCTTGTTTACTCAAAAGTCTTGGACCACGATCTCCTAAGCCAGGAACCTCAACTTGCGTTTCTGGATCGGTCAAAAGCTGTTTTGCACAACCGCTTTCAACTTTGATATCTTCTGCATCTTTCGTCGGGGTACGAAGGGCCATGGCGATATCGCTGGTGATTAAGTCACCTGCAATAGGAATAACTGCCGTATGACGTATGGCGCCTCCCGTGAATACAGCAACATCTGTCGTTCCCGCACCAATATCTACAAGTACAACGCCAAGTTCACGTTCATCTTGCGTCAAAACTGCAAGACTTGAAGCTAAGGGGTTGAGCATCAAATGTTCAACCTCTAGCCCACAACGGTGCACACACTTGATGATATTTTCAGCAGCACTTTGAGCGCCAGTAACAATATGCACTTTGGCTTCAAGCCGGATACCACTCATCCCAATCGGGTCTTTGACATCTTGGCCATCAATCACAAACTCTTGAGATTCGACAAGTAATAAGCGTTGATCATTAGATATATTGATAGCTGTAGCCGTATCGAGCACTCGCTTAACATCTGATCGTGTCACTTCTTTATCTTTGATGGCGACCATGCCGCTGGAATTAATGCCTCGAATATGACTTCCAGTAATGCCTGTATAAACGCGACCAATTTTGCAATCTGCCATCAACTCTGCTTCTCGCAAAGCCTGCTGTATGCTTTGCACAGTTGCATCGATATTCACAACTACGCCACGTTTGAGACCGTTGCTCGGTGAAACCCCAAAACCTGCAAGCTTTAACTCACCACCTGGCAATACTTCTGCAACTACAACCATTACCTTGGATGTACCAATATCTAAACCTACGACCAAATCTTTGTATTCTTTTGCCATATTAATTTACTTTTTAACTGTTGATTTTAGGTCTACGGGATTAACAGTTTTAACGCCATTTAATCGCAAAGCGTAACCATCTGAATGTCGAAGATCTGCATATTGAAAAACATTTCCGGATTTACCAAATTTAGACGTTACTAAATTAAGTGTGTTGATAAACTGCTTAACACGATCAGAAATAACTTCCACGGTACCACGTCCTAATTCAATATGAGCACCATCTTCAAGCGTCACCATCCAGCTTCCACGTGAACTCAACTCTAACGTTAACAATTTTGCTTTCAGAGAAGATATCAATGGTAACAATTGTCGATACATATCAAGCATTAGTTTTGACTGTCCATCTGGGCCAATAAATTGGGGCAGTCGCTCTGATTCTTCATC
>CBDUEA010000155.1:0-4980 GCA_965365965.1 uncultured Polaromonas sp.
AGTTATTGCTACGCTTTCCTTAAATGAACAAATCATTCAATTGGCGAAAAAAACACTTTAGAGTAGCAAATATACTATATTTTTTATAGCTTAGCAATCAACAAATACGCCGGCTGCAGGCCAAAAATACCTCTAAAACGGGTTTTTATCCCATTCCAACCCGTTTTGGGCTGAAATGCATACGTTTGAAAGCCCCGCTCGCCGCACAAGGTGAGTTTCACCGCTTCAGAACGCTGCAACTGCTGCAGCAAATCTGCCATCAAGGTTGCATCTAAGTTTTGCCAAGCCTGCGCCCAAGCAGGCCAATCTTCGTGCAAAGCGGGCGTCTGCAAGCTTCGGTTGATGCTGAAGTTGTTGATGACTTCCTCTGGTTTTGTCGCTTTTTCTGCACCCAACTCTCCCGTGCCATGCAGCCAAATGGAGTTGATCAGCGGTAAACGCGCGTCACCGACTACTTGGCTCCTCGCCTCATTAACTGTATGAGTGTACAGTAACATTTGCATCTCGTTTTGCAAACGGCGCAGTTTGGCAGCGGCGTTACCTTCGGGTTGCCAAGCGTCTAAGTTGCGACCAATCACGCGGTCTAGTGAGGCAGTGGGGATGTTTTGCAGGGGCTCGCCACACACCAGCCAGCGGCCAGGCTCAACATGGTGCAAGGTCAAGCCGTCTTCGGCAAAGTAGGGCGACATCTCAGCGAAGAGTTGCTGCGACTCACCCTCGGAGATGCGCAGCAGCGCTGGGTTCTCTAAGGTCATGCTGCCTGTACCGACAAAATAATGGCACAAGCTGACCCAGCCCCAAGCGGAATGACCCTTTAAATTCAAGTCCAATGCAGCTTTTGCCGCCCACGGGAGGTAGCCATCCACGAGCGATTCTTCCGTTACCAAGCCCAGTGCCTTGGCGTAAGCGCGCTCGTGGGGCGGGGAAAATGTGTCGTCAGCACCCTCATCCGCGTCGACCAAAGTCAACCGAGACAACAATAGACTCAAGTTCGGCAGGTTTAAGCTTCGCAGTGTTGCTTGCGCTTCTTCTGAACTTGCGACGGCAAATGGAATCAATACATGGGGAGCAAATGGAGGAACAAGTTGGGCAGCGGTTTCAGACATGCCCTATTGTCGCTGCTACCGTCCTTGCTCAAGGATAACCCTAGTCACTGCTAACATCACTACTTATGAAATTTCCCTTTCAGCCTCTTTATGCAAATTCCTTATGAGCTCAAACTAGGCTGGCGCTACACCCGCGCCGGCCGTGCCACACGGCGCAATGGCTTTATCTCCTTCATCTCTGGGGTCTCCATGCTGGGCATTGGGCTGGGTGTGGCGGCACTGATCATTGTGCTGTCGGTGATGAACGGGTTTCAAAAAGAGGTACGCGACCGCATGTTGGGCGTCGTCTCACACATCGAAATCTTCAGCCCCAGCGGTGCAGCGCTGCCCGATGTAACAAAAACGCTGACTGAAGCGAAAAAAAATCCGCAAGTGGTCGGTGCATCTGTTTTCATCTCCACGCAGGCCTTGTTGGCACGCGGTGAGGACATGAAGGGCACGCTGGTGCGCGGCATTGACCCCGCTACCGAGGGCCAAGTGACAGACTTGGCTGCCAGCAGCCAGAATCTGGACGCCATTAAAGCGCTGGTGCCGGGCGAGTTTGGCGTGGTATTGGGTTATGAACTGGCACGTCAATTGGGCGTCGGCAAAGGCGACCGCGTGACCATCATTGCGCCCAGCGGCCAAGTGACGCCTGCCGGTGTGGTGCCGCGCATGAAGCAGCTCACCGTGGTCGGTACCTTTGACTCGGGGCATTACGAGTACGACGCCACCTTGGCGATGATGCACCTAGACGACGCAGCCAAACTCTTCCGCTTAGAAGGACCGACGGGCATTCGCCTCAAACTCAAAGACTTGCACCAAGCCCGTGGCGTCGCCCAAGAATTGACCAGTAGCCTGAGCGGTGACTTGGTGGTGCGCGACTGGACGCGACAAAACAAGACCTGGTTTGCCGCCGTGCAGGTTGAAAAACGCATGATGTTCATCATTTTGACGCTGATCGTTGCCGTGGCCGCTTTCAACTTGGTCTCCACGTTGGTGATGACGGTGACCGACAAACGCGCTGACATTGCGATTTTGCGCACGCTGGGGGCCAGCCCGAAAAGCATCATGGGTATTTTTGTGGTGCAAGGCGCAACCGTGGGTGTGATTGGCACGCTGTCGGGCTTGCTGTTCGGCTTGGGCATTGCCTACAACATTGATGTGATCGTGCCGTTTATTGAGCGGCTCTTCCACGCCAGTTTTTTGCCCAAAGACATTTACCTGCTCAGTGGCATGCCCAGCGAGCCGCAAATGGCTGACATCATGCCAATTGCCATCATTTCCCTCATCATGGCCTTTGCAGCAACGCTGTACCCCAGCTGGCGCGCCAGCCGTATCAATCCAGCCGAAGCTTTACGTTATGAGTGAACTCAATACAAACAAAGTGGTGTTATCTGCCACGAATCTCGGCAAACGCTTTGTCGAAGGACCGTTGGATGTGACCGTGCTGCAAGGCGTGGGCTTGCAAGTCCACGCCGGTGAAATTTTGGCGATTGTGGGCGCATCGGGCTCTGGTAAAAGTACGCTCTTGCATTTGCTGGGCGGACTGGACGCGCCCACCATGGGTTCAGTACGCTTGCAAGGGCAGGATCTTTCCAGCCTCAACGAAGCAGAAATTGGCCGTTTGCGCAACCAGCATCTCGGTTTTGTCTACCAGTTTCACCATTTGTTGGCGGAATTCAGCGCCCAAGACAACGTCGCTATGCCGCTGTGGATTCGGCGCATGTCTGAGCCAGATGCAGCTGTTTCGGCTATCAAAATATTAGCGGATGTCGGCTTAAAAGACCGCGTCCACCATCGCCCAGCCGAGTTATCTGGCGGCGAACGTCAACGCGTAGCCATCGCTCGCGCGTTGGTGACCGAGCCAGCTTGCGTGTTGGCGGATGAGCCGACGGGTAACTTGGACCGTACAACAGCCAATGCGGTGTTTGACCTGATGATCAAACTCGCCAAAACCAATGGCACGGCCTTTGTGGTAGTCACCCATGACGAAGCTTTGGCTGCACGTTGCGACCGACAATTGCGATTGGTCGGTGGGATATTGCAAGCGTCATAAGCGACAGCTGTTGACGGCAGTTATTACCGCTGCACACGTGCTTCAAATTTTTGATACAACCATGCGCAGATAACCCCAAGCGCAAGACCAGCCACGACGTCCCACATCACATGCTGCTTGATGGCCATGGTGGAGTAAACGATTAAAACGCACCATATCCAGTTGAGTGCATGCAACCACTTAGGGCAAGCCATGCTGCTCAGCTGGCGCTGCATGCACATTGCGGTAAACATACTGCTCGCCACGTGCAAAGATGGACAGGCATTGCCCGCCATATCCAGCTCACGCAAAACCTTCATGCGAGGGTCGCTAAACCAGTCGGCCGAGCTAAAAGGCAAGGTGGTTGGCAGGAAATAAAAGAAGGCCAAACCTGTTAAACAAACAAAACCAATGCCCCAGCCGTACACGGTAAGTCGATAAAAATTAGGCTGCAGCGCAGGCACCAATGAGGTGTAAACCCATAGGGATGCATAAATATAAAAGGCGGAAGGCCAAAATACAATTGCCTCGTCAACCACCGTCGTCGGCATGATGCTCACTGGATAAGCAGGCGCTCTGAGCACCGCAAAATAAGCGTAGAAAAACACCGCCATAAAAACGCTGGTTCCAAGCGATTTCAACAGCCAATCGCTTTTTAGGCGCTGAACAATCTGTGCTTGCCAACTGAGAGGCTGGCTGGCAGCAAAGTAGTTCATGGATTCGAAACAACCGTCGTTGTATGCGGGTGATGCGCACTGGGCTGCTGCAGTATGCGCAGTTCTTCTTCTACTTGCTGGAGATTGTCCAGCAATCCTTGGTGCAATGCTTGCGCAAAAACAAACTCCAAGCTTGCGACTGGCCCCAGTACGCAACTGACTTCACCGGTCACATTGACCACATCATCTGTAACATGGCGCACGTGCAAGTCATAAGTCAACAGCATGCCTGGGGGGACAGGTCGTTTAAAAAAACACTTGCGTATGCCTGCCAAAAGCCCAATGCTGGCGTGTTTACGTGCTCGTGCCTTGGGGTTACCCGCCAGCATACCCACACCTGCAATTTGCGCACCCGCCTCCACAATAATCACACCCGGAACGATAGGACGCCCTGGGAAATGACCCTTCACCACAAAGGCCTCCGCCGTCCAAACCACCTGACCGGTGAAATGGTTGGCATCCAAAACCGTCACTTGATGCGGAAACAACATCTCATCACGATGCGGAATGAGGCTCTGAATAGCGTGGTCATCCAGATGCAAGGGGTATTGTAGATCTTCATTCGGCAGCGCGGCTGCGTCTTTCAAAACATCTTTATTCATACGTGAGAATCATATTCACCCAATCAAACACAGCGCTTTACACTTTACAAGCGATCAACGAAGCGTTGGTCCCGCCAAATGCAAAGGAGTTAGACATCACTGCATCCAGCGGCACACCTAAGCGCGCGATTTTTGGTACGAAATCTAAATCGCATGCAACATCTGCCTGCTCCAGATGTGCGGTTGGAGGTATGCTGCCGGAGTCTAAGGCCATCACGCTTAACGCGAACTCCAATGCACCTGCAGCACCAATCAAATGACCATGCACCGCTTTGGTAGAGCTGATAGCCAACTTGCTGGCATGCTTACCAAATGCAGATTTGATGGATTCTGTTTCAGTCACATCACCCGCAGTAGTGGCTGTGCCATGGGCATTGATGTAGCCAATAGCGTCTGGGTCAAGCTTGGCATCATCAAGCGCTATTTGCATCGCCATGGTTTGTCCTTGCGCGGAAGGTAAGGTCAAATGGATGCCGTCAGTTGTTGTTCCATAGCCGCAAAGTACAGCATAGGGCGACCGATGGCTGGCAGGCTTATCC
>CBDUEA010000156.1:0-4973 GCA_965365965.1 uncultured Polaromonas sp.
GATTCCTAGTGTCGCCTACACAGACCCTGAAGTGGCCTGGGTCGGTTTGACGGAAGACGAAGCCAAAGCCAAAGGTATCAAGGTCAAAAAAGGTCTGTTCCCTTGGACAGCCTCTGGACGCGCTATTGCCAATGGCCGCGACGAAGGCGTCACCAAACTGCTGTTTGATGACTCACCAGAAGCGCACGGTCATGGCAAAATCTTGGGCGGCGGTATGGTTGGCACCCACGCTGGCGATATGATTGGCGAGGTTGCTTTGGCGATTGAGATGGGCGCAGACGCCATAGACATTGGCAAAACGATCCATCCGCATCCAACTTTGGGTGAGTCCATCGGCATGGCCGCCGAAGTGGCGCATGGCAGTTGTACGGATTTGCCACCTTCGAAAAAGTAAGTAGATGAGTTAGCGCTAACGGAATCTTAACGTCATGGCGACAAAAAGATTTCCTATCGCACCCCAGCACCCCGAACGTGTATGCTGGGGTTGCGATAGGTTTTGTTCAGCCAAAGATATGCTATGCGGTAACGGTTCAGATCGCACGCCACATCCTGCGGAGTTGTTTGGAGAAGATTGGCACGAGTGGAGTGCTCCAGTGGAGACTCCATCTGCAGAGTCACAAATCATTCAAGGAAAGGTTGCTTTGCCTGACCATGAGTAAGTTGGCAAGAATGGTAGTGCGTAGCGTACTTAACTTTTAGTGCTTAGCTGGCAAAGTATTAGTCATAAAAAACCGAACCATCTCTTGCGTTGCATCGGGGCCTTGGCCGTCAGTGTAAGAACCATTTGAACTGCCGCCCGACCAAGCATGTCCGGCACCATGTACCAACCAGTGCTCTGCCACAACGCTGCCATCTGTTTGCTTGTAAATGCGCTGTGTGTAGTCTCGGCCGTTGTTGCTGCGCGCCCGTTTGTTTTCAATTTTTGCAGCGCCCGCACTGGCAGCAACGACGTGTTCGCCATTCGCAGGATTGACAGTTGTGTCACGGTCACCGTGAAAAACAATGGTCGGTGGGCTTGTTGTAGTTGCAATAACGGCAGGGACACCAGTTTTCATCGCACTAAGTGCATCCTGAAGATTGCTTGCAGCCCCAGTAGGCAGTCCCGAATGGACGCCTACAGCGGCAAACAGATCTGGATAAGTATCTCCAAGGATCGCCGCCATGGCACCACCGGCTGACAATCCCGCCACATAAATACGCTGCGGATTTATGTTGTATCGGTTTATCACGTCTCGGGTCATTCCTGTCAATAGCGCCGGTTCACCTCGTCCACGCTTTTGGTGGTTGTGCTTGAACCAATTCCAGCAGCGCGAGGCATTGGCGTGCTGCGTCTGAGCTGGATAGAGCACGTAGAAACCTTGTTTGAGTGCAGCATCGTTCATGCACGTGCCCGCTGCAAAGTCATCTGGGTTCTGGGTACAACCGTGCAACATCACGACCAGTGGCAGCGACTCTTCAAAAGTTACCGGTGGAATATAGAGCTTGAATTCGCGGGTAACTGCTCCTTCGGTGTGACTGCCACCAATGAACTTGCCAGATAATCCAGGTCTGACCGTTTGGGTGGCCTGCTTCGACTGCGTTGTCTTTTGAAATGGCCGTTGCGGTGCCGTCGCATTTTCGCTGACTTCATGCGCCTCTACGTCGATGATGTCACGGTCGTCAAAGCGGGTGGGCTTAGTGTTGGTTCCGAGTGCTGTTTGGATGGCTGCGGTGGCTTCTTGCAGGTTACCGCTTTGCACTAGGCGGGTGGCATTTAGCATGTAGCTTTTAAATGTTGGGTTCATTTTGTTTTCTATAGAGGTAAAAGGATGGCGTTCAACGGATGCGGCTGGCTAGCGCTGCCTTTACAGCTGGACTGGCATGTAGCGCGCCTAGCACGACCAACGAATCAATAGCGGCCAATGCGAGTTGAGGGGTGACATCAAGCGCAATGGTGGCTAGGCCAAGGACACGTATTTGCAAGGTCTCACCAGATGCCTGAACGTTGCGAAGGTCGTCAGCGGTGAAATGTTGGATACCGAGCACCAACATCTTGCGCGCTACGACCTGTTTAACCACATCGACATGGGTGCTGAGCTGGTTGCGAATGGCGGTGCGAATCATGTCGGTGCGGTTGGCATAAAAGCCTTCTTGTACCAACAAATCGATCTGACCGAGATCGATATAGCCAAGGTTGATGGTTATTTTTTCATCTGCTGGTCTGTTGATGGCAACATGAGAGGTGGTTTTTATGGGCATGCGCCATCTTATCACCATCCAAGTGGATGGTGATAAAGTTTTTAATCATTACTCAATAAATTTGTAAAAAAATAAAACTTTCATATTGATGAGATATATCTGATATGTTGTGAGCTCATCCGCCTTACTGTTTTTGACGGACAAACAAACGGAATTAATTCGCTTTTCTAGCGCTATCTGCAAATAAACCTGTGCATATGAAAAAAAGCTTTGAAAATTTTCTCCGACTTCGCTACGCCGTTCCTTTTTTAATTCTGTTGTCAATCGTGTTAGCTGCTGTTGGTGAAATGACATACCAGCGAACAGTTAGTACCTTGCGTAACGGCATCGCGTTAACTGAGGCGCGCATTGGCAGCGCCCGCATATTGCAACTGTTGACCGATGCCGAAACGGCGCAGCGTGGCTACTTGTTAACCAACAATCCTTTGTATTTGGAGCCCATGCACAACGCAGACCATGAGCTGCGTGATAAAAAACTGGTGTTTGACTTTATCGCCAGCATAGGATCCACAGGGCCTAGCGATTCAGAAAAAATTTACGCGCTGGCGATGCAAAAATTTGCCTCGCTAGAACGGACTATCGCCATCGCCGATATGGGAGATAAGGCTGGCGTCTTGAACGCCATTAACAGCAATCATGGCAGGCAACTCATGGATGAGTTGCGCTCAGGTTTTGATGCAAAATTCCTCGAGGCGGCTAACCTTCAAGACAATGCCCGCAGCGTAATCTTTGAAGCTCTTTTGTTCAATCGAATTTCCGTGCTGCTGCTATCATTACTAATGGCCTTAGGCTTGTATTGGTACTGGCATAAGTTGCAGCAACTCGACCTAGAGCGTAACAGTCGCCAGCAACTGCTTAAAGCGGAGGTAGCCGATAAAACTGCTGAATTGCGCACATTGGCTGGCTACCTACAAACTGTTCGTGAAGACGAGAAATCGCATCTTGCCCGTGAGTTGCATGACGAGCTTGGTGGCTTGCTTACAGCAGCCAAGTTGATACTCGCACGTATACGTGCCAAGCTAACAGAAGTGCCTGAAATGCTCGAACGTTTAGACCAAGTTAACAAGTACATCAACGACGTTGTGGCGCTTAAACGAAAAATTATCTAAGATCTTCGACCGTCGACACTTAGCGCTCTAGGCCTCAATGCGGCTCTAGATACATTGTGCAGCGAATCAAGTCGGCTCCTAGGAGTTGAAATCAAAAGGGATATTGCCACGGTTCACCTGTCAACAGACACTGAGCTTGGCATATACCGCATCGTACAAGAAGCCCTTACCAACATCGGCAAATACGCAAAAGCTACCGAAGTAACCGTGGCGCTTCAAAAAACCGAATCCGAAATTTTGCTGGACATCAAAGATAATGGTGTCGGCTTTGATTTGGCAACGCTCAAGCCTGGTCAACATGGATTGGCAGGTATGCGATTTAGAGTCGAAAGCCTCAGTGGCAAAATGACACAGCACGCTTCACTTGGTAAGGGTGTGCATATTACGGTGCGTTTACCACTTTCGAGTTGATTTGCCAATGATCTAGAAATATGCGCGCTCGTGGTTTACGTTCAAACCTTACCGAGCGCCTGTGTCAAGTCTGCCTGGAGGTCGTCAATGTGTTCAATGCCAATCGACAACCGAACCATGTTTTCGCTCACGCCAGCCTTGGCCAACTCTTGTGGATTGAGCTGACGGTGCGTCGTCGATGCAGGGTGCGTGGCGAGGGATTTAGCATCGCCAATATTAACGAGACGGGTAAACAATCCCAGCGCGTCCAAGAACCTTGCACCGGCGGCACGCGGGTCGGCTTCACTGGTTTTGAGGCCAAACGACAAAATACCCGATGCTTTGCCACCCATCTGGCGTATCACCAGCGCGTGATCGGGATGGTCGGGCAGGCCCGCATAACGTACCCATTCCACCTTGGGGTGGCTTTGCAGAAATTTCGCCAGCGCCAGCGTGTTGTCGCAGATACGATCCATGCGCAGGGGCAGGGTCTCGATACCTTGTAGTGTGAGCCATGCATTGAACGGCGACAGCGCCGCACCCATGTTGCGCAGCGGCACAACGCGTGCACGGCCACTGTAGGCGGCTGCGCCCAGTGCCTCGGTGTAGATCACACCGTGGTAGCTCACGTCAGACTCGTTCAGGCGCTTGAAACGCTCCTTGTGCTCTGCCCAAGGGAACTTGCCGCTGTCAACAATGATGCCGCCAATGCTATTGCCGTGGCCGTTCATGTACTTGGTGAGCGCATGCACCACGATGTCCGCACCGTGCTCAAAAGGGCGGCACAGGTAGGGACTGGGCACGGTATTGTCCACAATCAGCGGTACGCCATGGTCGTGCGCCACTTTAGCGAGGGCTGCAATGTCGGTTACGTTACCCAGTGGGTTGCCGATAGATTCGCAAAACACCGCCTTGGTGCGTACATCGATCAGCTTAGCAAAACTGGCAGGGTCACGCGGGTCTGCAAAGCGCACTTCGATGCCCTGTTGCGGGAAGGTGTGTGCAAACAGGTTGTAGGTGCCCCCATACAGGGTGCTGGCCGAGACGATGTTGTCTCCCGTTTCGGCAATGGTCTGTATGGACGCAGTGATTGCTGCCATACCAGAAGCCATGGCCACGGCAGCAATGCCGCCCTCCATGGCAGCAACACGTTGTTCCAAAACATCGTTGGTTGGGTTGGTTATGCGGGTGTATATATTACCCGCCACCTTCAAATCGAAAAGGTCGGCGCCGTGC
>CBDUEA010000157.1:0-4960 GCA_965365965.1 uncultured Polaromonas sp.
CCAATGGCAAATACCTGTGGCTCAGTGGTCGTTATGACGACGTGGTGTACCGCTTTGATACCGATACGGGCGCTGTCGACAAAGTCAAGGTCGGTCGCGAGCCGCATGGTTTGACGGTTTGGCCACAACCAGGACGCTATTCCTTAGGACATACAGGTAATTTGCGTTAAAACAGTTGCTCATAGCCTTTCAAGCTATGCTGGAGGCACTATGAATTTGATGTTGGACTCTTTTTGGCGCGCTGTCGCCTATTGCTTGCACCCGCGTGTGATTGCACTGTCGTTTTTACCGTTGGTCATCATGGTTGGCTTGGCGTTAGGCTGGGGCTATTTCTTTTGGGAGTCGACCTTGGAGTGGGTCAGACTGTCATTGGAATCGGTCAGCTTAATGAACACTTTTTGGAATTGGCTCCAAAGTCTGGGCTTGGGTAGCCTGAAAACGGTGTTGGTCCCCTTGATTGTGATTTTCGCCGTCACGCCCTTGGTCGTCATTTTGTCGCTGGTATTGGTTGCGATGATGATGACGCCGGCGATGGTGACTTTGGTTGCTGAACGTCGTTTCAGTCAATTAGAGCGCAAAAAGGGTGGTTCCATCATGGACAGTGTCATGTGGTCGTTGGGCTCAACACTCCTGGCCATCGCCATTTTGATATTGACGATTCCCTTGTGGCTGGTGCCACCTTTGATTTTGATTTTGCCGCCCTTGATTTGGGGGTGGCTGACCTACCGTGTGATGAGTTTTGACGCTTTGGCAGAGCACGCGAGCAAAGAAGAGCGTCGTACCATCATGCAAAAGCATCGGGGTCGTTTGCTCCTCATTGGCATCATCACCGGTTACATGGGAGCCGCACCGAGTTTGGTGTGGGCTTCTGGTGCTTTGTTTGCGGCAGCTTTTGTGATTTTGGTTCCTGTGGCGATTTGGATTTACACCTTGGTGTTTGGCTTTGCTTCGCTGTGGTTTAGTCACTATTGTTTGGCTGCCCTAGAGCAACTGCGCTCAGAACAAGCGACATTGAATACAGCACCTCAGGGTACGTCGCCACCGAATTTACCCACATTTCCTGTTGTTGAAAGATTGAATTGATGACTGCTGCCGTAAATTCTTCCCCTTCTACCCCCAGCTTTGGACTGATCATTGTTGGTGATGAGATCATGTCTGGCAAACGAACCGACAAACACTTACCCAAAGTCATTGAACTACTAGGTGAACGTGGATTGCAATTGGAGTATGCAGAATACGTGGGTGATTCACCTGAGCGCATCACAGCAACATTGAAGCGCGCTTTTGAATCGGGTGATGTTGTTTTTTCAACAGGTGGCATAGGCGCAACGCCCGACGACCATACGCGTCAATGCGCAGCTAAAGCATTGGGTGTTGAACTGGCTTTACACAGTGAGGCTGAAGCTTTGATCCGAGAGCGTATGCAAGACACGGCGCGAGAGCAAGGCGCAGTGTATGAGCCAGCGCATCCAGACAATATCCACCGCTTGAACATGGGCGTGTTCCCCGTTGGGGCTACCATCATCCCCAACCCGTACAACAAAATTCCTGGCTTCTCTTGTCAAGGTGTTTCCAAGCAAGGTGCTGTCCATTTTGTGCCAGGTTTCCCGGTGATGGCATGGCCGATGGTGGCTTGGACCTTGGACACACTGTATTCACACTGCTTTCAAAAGTCAGCTTATATTGAAAAATCGGTGATTGTGTTTGGCTCCATGGAAGCCATGCTCACGCCCTTGATGCTAGCTTTAGAACGTGACTTCACTGGCATCAAAGTCTTTAGCTTGCCAAGCGTGGATCATCCAACCTTTGGCCGACACATCGAACTAGGTGTTAAGGGCGAACCTGTTATGGCGGGTCGTGCTTATGTGGCAATGCTGGAAGGTCTCAAGCAGTTCGATTCACGTTTAGGCCCTGAATTGGTGCGTTAAATCTGATTTTTTTGGTGCATATTTCAAAAATGCATTTATTTGGTGCGTTTTGAGTGTTCCTCAATAATTTTTGTATCTGTCTCGTTTTAAATTTTGATGCATTTTTGGCTGATTTGGGACAATGATTATTCGTATTGAGCAGGTAAACTTGTAAAATTAGATTGATTTAGCAAAAGTTCAATTCTTATTCATGCGCATTGTTTGAATGACTTTTTGTCGATTGGCACAAAAAATGCTTATCAGTTGGTAGGTCACCGCAGCTTAAATGCTTCGGCAAATAGTTTTAACAACCCGCCTTAGCGCGAAATTAGGAGATTTTTGATGGCACAAACCGTCGCAGACGTGATGAAAATGGTCAAAGAAAACGAAGTCAAGTTTGTTGATTTCCGTTTCACTGACACCCGAGGTAAAGAGCAGCACGTCACTGTGCCTGTGTCTCATTTTGACGAAGACAAATTCACCTCAGGCCATGCGTTTGATGGTTCTTCTATGGCCGGCTGGAAGGGTATTGAAGCGTCTGACATGCAATTGATGCCTGATGCCAACACGGCTAACATTGATCCATTCTTTGAAGAAACCACACTCTTCATGAGCTGTGATGTGGTTGAACCAGCGGATGGCAAAGCCTATGACCGCGACCCACGCTCTGTGGGCAAGCGTGCTGAAGCTTACTTAAAAGCTTCGGGCTTGGGCGACACAGCTTATTTTGGTCCAGAGCCAGAGTTTTTCGTGTTTGACAGCGTGCGCTGGAACACCGACATGTCTGGCTCGTTCTTTAAGATTGACGAGTACGAAGCGCCTTGGAATTCTGGCAGCAAGTTAGAAGGCGGTAACCGCGGCCATCGTCCAACCGTTAAAGGTGGCTACTTCCCAGTGCCTCCCGTGGACAGCATGCAAGACATGCGTTCTGAAATGTCCTTGATTCTCGAAGCTTTGGGAATCCCCGTCGAGGTGCATCATCATGAAGTTGCAGGGCCAGGTCAAAACGAAATTGGAACAAGATTTAGCACATTGGTACAGCGTGCAGACTGGGTACAACTTCAAAAATATGTGATCCACAACGTTGCAAATGCGTATGGCAAAACGGCAACCTTCATGCCAAAACCAATCGTTGGCGACAACGGTTCAGGCATGCACGTGCACCAGTCCATTTGGAAAGACGGTAAAAACTTGTTTGCTGGCGACGGCTATGCAGGCTTGTCAGAGTACGCCTTGTTCTACATCGGCGGCATCATCAAACACGCACGTGCTTTGAACGCCATCACCAACCCTGGCACCAATAGCTACAAGCGTTTGGTTCCGGGTTACGAGGCACCGGTTAAATTGGCTTATTCTGCTAAAAACCGTTCTGCGTCGATCCGTATTCCTCACGTCGCAAACCCTAAAGGTCGCCGTGTTGAAGCACGTTTCCCTGATCCATTGATGAACCCGTACCTCGGCTTTGCCGCTTTGATGATGGCTGGTTTAGATGGTGTAGAAAACAAAATCCACCCAGGCGAAGCGGCAACCAAAGACTTGTACCATTTGCCACCAGAAGAGGATAAATTGGTCCCAACCGTGTGCCACAGCTTAGACCAAGCTTTGGATTGCCTCGATGCAGACCGCAAGTTTTTAACCAAAGGTGGCGTATTTACCGACACCATGATTGATGCCTACATCGAACTCAAAATGATAGAAGTCACGCGCATGCGCATGGCAGCTCATCCAATTGAGTTTGATATGTACTACTCACTGTAATTCTTGCTACTTTAGATAGCCAGTGACGGCGTTTAACTGAACTTTTCGAGTTCAGTGTGACCAAAAAAGGACGGTGTAAGCCGTCCTTTTTGTCTTTTAAAGTGACTTGGGAGGCATTTTTTTTTGATTTGTTTAGATTGCGGGATAATCAGCGCTATGAAAAAGTTTGTATATTCTGCTGTGTTTGCTCAATGTTTCGCCCTAGGGTTTGTTTCGCTGTGTGCCAGTGCGAGCTTTGCTCAAGAACGCATTTATCGCTGCGGTAATGAGTACACCAACAACGTCAAAGATGCTAAGAGCGGTAATTGCAAGTTAGTGGAGGGCGGTAACGTTACTGTTATTCAAGGTAATCGTGCGCCAGCAGCGCCTGCGCGTGCTGCATCATCGCAGTCGTCATCTAACTCTGGTCAGCGTGTCGACAGCAACGAGCAGCGTACACGTGACTCCGATGCGCGTGCGATTTTAGAGTCCGAGCTAAAAAAGGCTGAGGCAAAGCAAGCCGAATTGCTGAAAGAGTACAACAATGGCGAGCCCGATAAACAAGGCAGCGAAGGCCGCAACTATCAAAAGTATCTTGACCGTGTGGCTGAGCTTAAAGCCAGTATTGCCCGCAACGATAGCGACATCGCGGGTATCAAACGCGAATTAGGGCGAAATCCATCTGCAAAATCGAATTGATGCCTTGACGTCTTGACGCATTGAGCTCAACTGTTCGCTTTCAGTCTTTTGATTTACTTGCGACTTTGGTGGCGGTGGTTAATCGGTCGGGGGAAGTATTGTTCGTCAATGCTGCGCTTGAAGATGCCTTGGGTAGTTCACGCCGTACCATGGAAGGCTTTCAGATTGCGGATTGTTTCACTGACAGTCAAGCCATTCACACGGCATTGCGCGGCGCTGACGAGCATGCGTTTGCGGCACTGCGTTACGATGCAGGACTCAAACGACTCGGTCAAGAACCCTTGCCCGTTCACGCCATCGTCACGCCAACCGATGTGTCTGGTGAAACCATCATTGAATTGCTTCCTTTGGAGCAGCAGGCCAAGCAGGATCGCGAAGAGCGCTCGCTAGAACAAGCGCAAGCCAACAAAGAGTTGATTCGCAACTTGGCACATGAAATTAAAAATCCTTTAGGCGGTATTCGAGGGGCAGCGCAGCTCTTAGAGATGGAGATTGCGTCCAAGGAGTTGCACGAGTACACCCAAGTCATCATCCACGAAGCGGACAGACTGCAAACTTTGGTGGACCGTTTGTTGGCGCCGCACCGAAAACCGCATATGGTCAGCGATGTCAATATC
>CBDUEA010000158.1:0-4929 GCA_965365965.1 uncultured Polaromonas sp.
GAATACCTTGGTGCTGGACGAAGCCGACCGCATGCTGGACATGGGGTTTTTGGATGATATTGTGACCGTCGTCAAACAATGCCCCAAAGAACGCCAAACGCTGCTGTTTTCTGCCACCTACCCCGAAGGCATTGCCAGCATTGCCAACAAGTTCATGCGCGATCCGCAAACCATCAAGGTCGAGTCGCAGCATACGGAGGCGCTGATTGAGCAGCGTTTTTACCAAGTGACCCGCGCGACACGTTTGCAAACCGTGGCGCTGCTCTTGAACCACTTTCGTCCCGTCAGCACCCTGGCGTTTTGCAACACCAAAAACCAGTGCCGCGAGTTGGTCACACTGTTGCAGGCGCAGGGCTTTAGTGCACTGGCTTTGTATGGCGAGTTAGAGCAGCGCGAGCGCGACCAAGTGCTGGTGCAGTTTGCCAACCGCAGCTGCTCGGTGCTGGTAGCCACCGACGTGGCCTCACGCGGCTTGGATATTGACCAGCTGGAAGCGGTCATCAACGTCGATGTGACGCCCGATGCTGAAATCCACATCCACCGCATTGGCCGCACTGGTCGCGCGGGTGAGTCGGGCTTGGCGCTGAACTTGGCCAGCATGGAGGAGATGGGTTTTGTCGGCAAGATTGAGCAATACCAGCAGCGTGAATCCGTCTGGCACAAGGTCGAAGAACTCACCCCCGCCAGCAACGAGCGTTTACTGCCACCGATGGCAACGGTGCACATTTTGGGTGGTCGCAAAGAGAAAATCCGCCCCGGCGACGTGCTGGGTGCGTTGACCAGCGATGAGGGTGGCGAAGCCTTCACGCGAGAACAGATTGGCAAAATCAGCGTGACCGAGTTTTCAACCTTTGTCGCGGTCAAACGTGAGCTGGCTCAAGCAGCAATGCACAAGCTGAACAATGGCCGGGTGAAAGGCAAAAGCGTGCGCGCTCGGGTGATGTAACGTTTAAGGCGACTTTAAATCGTGTAGCTTTGCGTGCTGGGAAATCGGGTTTTGGCGATCTCTAACAAGCCATCAAAAATCAAACTGTCCACCAACTCAAAAGGCACGCTCATGCTGGGCGCCATTTTCCAGCCGGCACCACCGGTCATGATGCACACCGGCTCGGCACCGCAACGCTGACGGACATGCTGGATCATGCGTTCGACCGCTCCCGCAATGGCAAACGTACCACCGCTGGTGAGGGCGTCGCTGGTATTGGTCGGGAAATCGACTACCTCACCTGTGGGCACATGCAAGCCCGCCGTGCCCGACTCCAAAGCACGCAGCATGATGCCATGGCCAGGGATGATGATGCCGCCTAGGAAACGGCCATCGGTATCTATCGCTTCGACCGTCACTGCCGTGCCGACCATCACGACCACCAATGGACGATTCTCGCCACGCGACAACATCCGGTGACGCGCACCGATCATTGCGACCCATCGGTCTGCGCCCAAGCGCGTCGGGTGGTCGTAGCCGTTGGTCAAGCCCGCCTCGGCGCTGCTTGAAACGACCCATTGCGGAGCCGCATCCCACAGCTCCAGTTGCGCCGTGACGCGACGGCGGATCGCATCACCGGCCACAATGCAGCCCAAAATGTGGGTTGGCTCAGGCAGCTCGCTCCACGGACCTTCAGCCAAGTTGTCGATATTTTCTAAAAACTCGGCACCATGGGCAATCAGCGAAGCGTCCGGTTGGGGGGCGTTGTACAGCGCCCATTTCAGGCGCGTGTTACCAACATCAAGGGCGAGAAAACGCATAGGTTTTATTTTGGAAGCTGCTTTGCGCGATTCTAGCCTTCAATCTGAACGATTTCGCATGTGACAAATTATGCATTTCAGACAGTTATTTACAAATTTGACAGTAATATGCGGGTTTTCACGGAGTTTTGAGCAGCCAGATCATCGTTCTGACACCGCTTTGCATGTACAGTTACTTTACTGTTCGATTTACATCGTGCATGTTCCTCTTTCAATCACATTCACCTTCATTCAAGGAGTTTTCTTATGGGTATGTTCAGTTTTATCAAAGAAGCCGGCGAAAAATTGTTTGGCCACAAAGAAGTTGAAGACGCTGCTGCCAAAGCTGCGACGGACGATGCCGCGAAAGCGCATTTGGACGAACTCAACAGCGCTGCCGCCAAAGGTATTTCAACCTATATTGAAACGCAAAAACTGGGGATTGAAGGCTTGTACGTCAGTTTTGACGGCGCAACCGGCACTGTCGGCTTACAAGGTACGGCGCCTTCACAAGAAGCCAGCGAAAAAGCGGCTTTGTGTTGCGGCAACGTGGCGGCGTGTCTAGCGTAGATAACATGTTGGCAGTGGCGGACTCTGCTGGCGAGTCACAATTCCACGACGTGGTGCGCGGCGACACACTGTCTGCTATCGCCAAAGAATACTACGGCAATGCTGGCAAATACATGGTGATTTTTGAAGCCAACAAACCGATGTTGAGCCACCCAGACAAGATTTACCCTGGTCAAAAGCTGCGTATTCCTGCGCTGTAAGCATAAAATATCGTTTTAGGCATTAAATATGGCTGTAGCCGTTATTATTGTTGCATAGTTTGCTATATTTATTATAGTGAGCAGCCCGATTTAAGGCGCTGAGTTCGTACCACTCAGCGCCTTTTTCATAGTCGCTACAGGCTCAAATCCGAATCAATTTTGACGCCAAGGCAAACCCTGAAAGCGCCAGCCACCGATGCGACCACGGTGCGCTTGACCATCTGGGTCGCCCTCGAATCCCTCTAAGATGTTGTAGGCCTCGAAGCCCAGTTCAGCCGCGCGTTTGGCAGCCGCAATGGAGCGAATCCCGCTGCGGCATAAGAAAACCGCTTTTTTCCCGGTAGGTACTGCCGCAGCAACACCTGCGTCATAGTCGGGATTCATCACCATACCAGGCCATTGCTTCCAAGCCAGCACCACCGCGCCGGGTATGAAGCCCACCCAGTCACGCTCTGCATCGGTGCGGATGTCGATCAACACCGCGTCGCCCGCTTGCCACCACTGGTAGGCCAACTCTGGCGTCACATCACCCGCGTAACCCGTGGCTGCTTGCACTTGTGAGCGAGATTGTAGATGCTGTGCCTGAGCATTTGACGCGAGCGTACCCGTGCTGGCATCGCCTGAGTCATGGCGCACAGCGTGCACCAAACCGGAGCGTTGGTTGGCCGGCACCGCTTCATCCATGCGGCGGGGTTTGGGTAAGTTCAACCCCGCCATCAAAGTCACAAATTCTTCCAAACTGCGCCCTGAAACACGGGCGTTGTTAACTTTTTCTAGGCCAATGGTGGACTGGGTTTGACCTTTGTAGTCGTGCCCTGGCCAAACAGTGGTGCTGTCTGGCAAAGCAAACAGCACCTGCGTGATACTGTGGTACAGCGCTTTCGAGCTGCCGGATTGGAAGTCTGTGCGACCGCAGCCACCGATCAACAAGGTGTCGCCGGTAAAGACGTGAATCTCATCGTTTCTAGCGCTGTTTTGCCAGACAAAACTCATGCTACCGGCCGTATGCCCCGGGGTCGATAAGGCTTTCAGTGTTTGGCTACCAAAAGTCAACACTTCACCATCGACCAGCTGACGGCTGGCAGTACGGATGTCACATGCATCTGGTGCGGCCGTTTTGGCACCTGTGTGCTCCGCCAGCAAGCCTGCGCTGGTAATGTGGTCCGCGTGGGCGTGTGTTTCGATGGCCCAAACCAGCTTCAGCCCATAGTGGCGTAAAACGCCCAAATCCCGTTCTAGCTGCTCATCGACGGGGTCGATGATGAGCGCTGGGCGGGGGGATTCGCTAGCGTTTTCATCTACCAGAATGTAGGTGTACGTGCTGGAGGCGGCATCAAACAGCTGGATCGGGTTCATTCGCTTCTCTTGCCGTCAAGCAAATTTAGCCAACATCTCGGCCACATCGCCAGCAGGCAAGTCGCCTTGCTCAATCATGCAACCTACCATGGTAAAAAATGACTTGTCCAATGCTTTGCGAGCGGCGGAGAGCTGCTGTGCGATTTTTTCACAAGGCTGGTCTTCATCAATGAGGCGTTGTACGCCACGCAATTGGCCTTCAATACGGGCCAAACGCGCGCACATGGCTTTCTTTTTTGCGGGATCGGTCAGTTGACTCATGGGTAGTCCTTGTCGTTTGTCGGATTTATACCTGTGGCAGTATACTGTGTGCTGCTTTTTTTTTAAACAAAAACCCGCATTTTTGGCGAGGCAATATCTGGTTTGCATATGAATTTAATGTCTATATTTTTGCATCCTTTTGCGCAAGCGGCTTTAGGCGGCATCATGATTGGCCTAGCCAGCTGGTTATTACTCGCCTCTTTAGGTCGCGTGGCAGGTATTACCGACATTGTTGCGGGGGCCTTGTTACCTGAACCGGCAGCCCCGTCTAGTGAACGTGCTTGGCGCTGGTCCTTTTTAATCGGCTTGATCGTTGTCGGCGGACTGACCGCCAAACTCGTACAAACCCCGACAATAGTAATGCGCCCTTTGCCGCTGCTGATCATGGCGGGCTTGCTTGTCGGGGTTGGCACGGGGGGGGGGTCGGGGTGCACCAGCGGCCACGGCGTGTTCGGGATTGGCCCGCGCTCGAAGCGCTCCATCTTGGCCACCGTGGTTTTTATGGGCGCCGGTGCAGCTACTGTTTTTGTAGTTCACTTATTAAGCAATACGCCGGCTGGAGCTTAAAGTGATAAAAAAAATAGCATTTGGACTAGCTTCAGCGGCTCTGTTTGCCTTAGGTTTAGTCGTCTCTGGCATGACACAAACCACCAAAGTGATTGGCTTCTTGAATTTTGGTGGCATTTTTGCACCAGCACGCTTTGGCGCTTGGGACCCCAGCTTGGCATTTGTGATGGGTGGCGCGTTGATGATCACCTTGTTAGCCTTTGCTGTTACACCCAGATCCAGCAACAAACCTTGGGCAGCCGCGCAATTT
>CBDUEA010000159.1:0-4897 GCA_965365965.1 uncultured Polaromonas sp.
TTGGGCGCTGCCCCAGCCAAAAATCGGGCGGCGCAAGCTCCACAAGCGCTTGGGTTCCAGCTCTAAGCCCACCAAAAACAGCATCAAGACCACGCCAAACTCGGCAAAATGCAAAATATCTTGCACGTTGGTGACCAATGCCAAACCCCATCGACCAATCGCCATACCAGCTGCCAAGTAGCCGATGATGCTGCCCAAGCCTAGTTTTTTAGACACAGGCACGGCGATCACCGCTGCGCCAAGGTAAATCAAGGAGTTAATCAACCAACTGGGTGCATGTTCCATAAGTTTTTTGCGGTAATTTTTGTAAAGCTAAGCGCGTATTGTCGCTGGCAAGACTCGCGGATGGTGTTTTTACACCTACATTCTGTCCATGAAAACATTCAATACCCTCAACGACCTCGCCGCCTGCGTTGGTCAAGAAGTCGCCGTCAGCGATTGGTTAACCATTACCCAAGAGCAAGTCAATCTATTTGCTGATGCAACTGGCGACCATCAATGGATACACATCGATCCTGAAAAAGCCAAATCGGGTCCCTTTGGCGGACCCATTGCGCATGGTTTTTTAACACTGTCGTTGTTGCCCAAGTTTTTTGAGTCTGCCTTGAAAGTCACTGAAACCCGCATGGGCGTCAACTATGGTCTAAACAAAGTGCGTTTTATGTCACCGGTATTGGTGGGCAGCCGTTTGCGTGCGCGGCTCCAATTGGTCGCTTGCGATGCCATTGACAACCATGGCAAGCAGATGACCTGGGATGTGACGATTGAGCGCGAGGGTTCTGACAAGCCCGTTTGTGTGGCGCAATCGTTGTCCAGAAGCTACCCCTAGTCTTTTGTTCACGGACACTAAAAAGCCGGCTACAACGTTATGTTGCAGCCGGCTTTTTTGATGCGTTGCGTCAACGCTATGAACGCCCCAACTTGATGGATTACATCATTTCAGAGTTACCAACACCGTGAGAGCGCACCCATTGAACCGTCTCAGCTTTCACATCAGCGCGGCTGAGCTTGGAGTCTGTAGCTTGAGCGGTAATGCCAGAAAATTCTCCAGCTACTGGGAAAGTACCTTGTTTCACAGCCAATAAGTAATCAGCTTGAACATTTGCACGGCTGAGGTTGGAGGCTGTGGTGACAACGGCAACGCCAGAAAACTCTCCTGCTGCTGGCAAATTGCGTGCGCTGTTGTTGGTAAAGTCACCAGCAAATGCGGCTGAAGAAGCAACTGCGACGAAGGCGATCAAAGAAGAAGCGATAAATTTGGTGTTCATGATGAAATTTTCTATAAAAGTTAAAACAATTGATGCTGGTTAATATGCATCCCCGGGCATGGCGAGCCAATCTCGTCTTGTCCAGCCTCGGTGAGTCGTTTGTTGTTGTCGTCTCATCGATGGTTTGAAGTTTAGGGTTTACCCCTGCTTTTACAAAGCCTGCAAGCCACAACTCATCATTGCTAGAAATGAAATAATTAAGCACTTGAAAAATAATTTATTGCTCAAATGCGATAATTCTCTTCATTTAAAGCACTATTTCAACGTTAATCCATGGACAGACTTCAATCTATGCGCGTCTTTCAACGCGTTGTTGACGAGGGCGGCTTTGCCGCAGCCGCACGCGCTTTGGACATGTCACCCGCCGGCGTGACCCGATTGGTGAGCGATTTAGAGCAACATTTGGGTGTTCGATTACTGCAACGCACGACCCGACGCTTAGCTTTGACCCCTGCGGGTGAGGGTTACTTGGCCAAAGTACGGCATATTTTGAATGATATTGAAGAGGCGCATGCAGCCGCGCAAGTGCATACGCAAGAAATCAGTGGCGTACTGCGTATCTTGGCACCCCCTGTGTTGGCGACGCATATTTTGGCGCCCGTGGTGGCTAATTTCAAACGGCTGCACCCCAACGTTTTGTTGGATATTTTCGTGGATTCTCCCGCAGACCCACCGATTGAAGACTTTGACTTAACACTGTTGGGCGCAGATGCCAACTTTGACAGCAACATCGTAGCGCGCCCCATCATTTCATCGATTGGTGTGATTTGCGCATCGCCGGCCTATCTGCAATCTCACGGATTACCCACTCAACCTGCAGAATTGGTGAACCATCAATGTTTACGCATCAAATTACCTGGCAACCGCCCGCGCATGTGGCAATTGATGAATCCTGATGCAAACGACGCAAGCTTGGATATACCTGTTGAGCCTGCTTTTTTAGTCAACCACACCGACACGCTGCTGCGTGCCACCCTAGATGGTGCCGGCATCAGCGGACAGCCCTTGGATTTGGTTGCGACCTATTTAAAGTCCGGGCAACTCACACGCATTTTGGCGCCTTGGATCACAGGACGATTCACGTTGTATGCCGCTTTGCCGAGCCGAAAATTCATGCCTGCACGTACCCGCGCATTTCTAGAACTGCTGACCGAGCAAACAAGAGCCAATATCAGCGAACTGATGAGCGACTTGACGCCTAGTCAGTCCGACAAGCGTTGACCAAACTCGTTTTGACGCCAAGCCTCATACACCGTCACGGCGACGGCGTTTGATAAATTCAGGCTGCGCTGGTTGGCAAGCATGGGTAGTTTGAGCCGCTGTTCAGGCGCAAACGATTCACGCAAAGCCGGCGCTAGGCCTTGTGTTTCAGAGCCAAACACCAAGTAATCACCGGCTTGAAATTGAGCTGCATGCACCAAGCGTATGCCCCGCGTGGTCAAGGCAAATAGGCGGTCTGCCACTGGTTTTTGGTCATCCAGAAAAGCTTGCCAATCGGCGTGGCGCTTGAGTTGGGCGTACTCGTGGTAGTCCAAGCCCGCGCGGCGCATGTGTTTGTCATCCATTGAAAAACCCAGCGGTTCAATCAAATGCAACATGCAGCCTGTGTTGGCGGCTAAACGGATGATGTTGCCTGTATTGGGTGGAATTTCAGGCTGAACGAGGACGATATGAAACATGTGCCTATTGTCGCTTAAGGTCACTCAAGGTCAGTTAGGTAGTGATGGGCAAATTAACCCGCTCGAAATTTACCTAGACTCCGTCCGTGCAAAAACCACCGCAGTGATATGGCTGACTTGGGCTAAGCGCAGCGCCTTCGCCGCCGCAAAGAGTGTGGCACCACTGGTCATCACATCGTCTACCAAAACAACGCGTTTACCGTGCAATTCTATGGCTCGCAAAGGGTCAACCGCGAAGGCCGTAGCGACGTTTTTCAGTCGTTCAGAACGCGTTAAAGCGCTTTGCATGAGCGTGTGTTGGGTGCGTAGCAAGAGGTGAGCTTCTGTTTTTTCAGGCGAGAGTTGTTTGCAAAGCTCAAGCGCTTGGTTAAAGCCGCGCTCGCGCAAGCGCTGCGTTGACAAAGGGATCGGAATCAACACATCCGCGCGGTCAATCGCTGGTTCAACCCAAGGTGTGCTTTTGAGCAACAATGCCAAGGTCTTCGCCCAAGCAGGGTTGTGACCAAATTTATAGCTGGTGATGCACGTGTTCCATGGGTATGCGTAAGAGACCGCAGATAAACAGGAGTCCAAAGGTGGTGGATCAACCAAGCAAGCACCGCAGCGCGTGACGCCCTCTAAGCCTATCGCAGGCAAGGCCAGCGCACAGGTAGCACAACGTGCCATGGGTTGTGCAAAGCGCGTGATGCAAGGCTCGCAGACCATGCCGTTGACCGGCCAAGCCTGACAGACCGTGCATTGGCTGGGGACGTGGCTGAGTACTCTGCGAGCAGCAGTTTGTACGTGTTGCCTCATCAAACGCGTGAACATAGAGGCAATATACTCGGAGTTATGTTGTTTTCTGAGATCAGCCCTGTCATGAAACTCGCTTCCATCTTTTTGATATCCGTGGGTTTTTCATTGTCCGTGGGCTCAACGGTTTGCGCACAAACCACTACGGCTAGTACAGCAGCAGCAAGCAGTTACCCTAACAAGCCGATTCATCTGGTGGTGCCTTTCACCCCTGGCGGTAGTTCAGATATTCTGGCCCGTTCTATTGGCCAAGAGTTGAGCAAAGCGTGGGGCCAATCCGTCATCATCGACAACGTGGCGGGCGCGGGTGGCAGCATTGGTGCGGACAAGGTGGCCAAATCTCCTGCAGACGGCTACACGCTGCTAATGGGTCATATTGGCACGCTGGCGGTCAACCCATCGTTATACCCCGATTTGCCTTACAAACCTTTGCGTGATTTTTCACCCGTGGCTTGGGTTGCCCGTGTACCTAATATTTTGGTCGTGAATCCATCGGTTCCAGCTAAAAATGTCAAAGAACTTGTCGCTTTGGCTAAATCCAAACCAGGACAGCTGAACTATGGATCGGGCGGTAATGGCAGCGCCGCCAATTTGGCGACGGAATACTTCAAACTGCAAACCAAGACCTCACTTCTGCATATTCCTTACCGAGGCACAGCACCAGCGGTGACAGATTTGCTGGGTGGACAAATTCAAATCATATTTTCGGGCGCACCAGCCGTAATTGGGCACATCAAATCTGGGCAATTGCGAGCCTTGGCTGTGTCGTCGCCGCAGCGGCTCTCGACTTTGCCAGATGTTCCAACCGTGGCCGAGAGCGGTTATGCCAACTTTGAAGCGGACCAGTGGTACGGCATTGTCGCGCCAGCGGGAACGCCGCGTGAGATTGTGAGCAAGCTTAATCTCCAAATCAACCGTGCATTGACTACACCTGAATTCAAAACCAGATTGACCAACGAAGGAGCCATTGCAACCCCCAATACGCCAGAAGTTTTTGGTTCACTCATCAAAACTGAAATTGAACGCTGGCGTCCTGTGATCACGTCGGGACGAGTGACTGCGCAATAAAACCGTTATAAATCACCCGTTTATTCGGACGCCTTTACACTTCTGTATGTGTAACGAACGCCCCCCAACCATTGCGCCCAGTGCTTCAGC
>CBDUEA010000160.1:0-4892 GCA_965365965.1 uncultured Polaromonas sp.
TGCAATATTGGGAATGCGCCGGACAAACCGCCCACCACGCTGCTGATTGGTGACAGCGTGGGCAACAATTTTGCACCGATGCTGCAAACTTTTGCGGAACAACATGCTGGCTCAGGTTTTGTCTTTCGACAAATGGGGCGTGGATTGTGCAACGGGTTTCCAGAAATAGCCTACGAAAACTGCCAAGAATTAATCCACGCAACGCACGCTTACATCAAAAAAACACCCAGCATCGACACCATTATTTTGGCCGCCAATTGGCCTTTGTACTTCAATGGCTTTGAACGTGTCGGCAGCACGCCGGTCAGTGGGCCACAATTTAAGGCCGCTTTTGAAAAATATATCGCCTACTACCAAGGGTTAGGCAAACGCGTCATTGTTTTCTACACGCCGCCATTGGGCACAAGCCCGCGTGCTTGTTTAACGCGACCCCTGCGTCTGACGGACAAAACCAATTGCAATCTTGCGCTGAAAGATGCAAGACTCAATGAAGGCGACTACCGTGCTTACTTTGAGTCTTATCTCAAAAGCAAAAACATTCAAACTTTTGACCCGTTTAAGTATATGTGTGACAGCGAGACTTGCAAAATCACCGATGGCACACGTATTTACTACGTAGACCATGAGCATTTCAGTATTTTTGGGGGGCAGTTTTTGGCATCGGTTGCGGACGATGATTTACGCAAACTTTTCAAACCCACGACTCAATCCACAGCCCAATAAGGCCGAGTCGCAGATAATAGCGGCTATTTGACGATTCAATAGCGCCCCTTATTTCCGTTCGCATGCAAAACCACGCCAGCAGTTCTCCGCAACACCCTCCCATGGGCCATCCCAGTTACCGGCCTGACATTGATGGCCTGCGCGCGATTGCCGTGTTGTTGGTGGTGGTTCACCATGCATTCCCAGAAGTACTCAAAGGCGGCTTCATTGGCGTCGATTTGTTCTTTGTTATTTCTGGTTTTCTCATCAGCAGCATTATTTTCCAAAACCTGCAGCGTGATACCTTCAGTTTTTTAGACTTTTACAAGCGCCGAGTGAAGCGGATTTTCCCCGCACTGAGCCTCATCCTCATCACCAGCTTTGTATACGGCTGGTTTGTGCTGTTACCGGACGAATACAAACAATTGGGCAAACACATGGCGGCGGGGGCTGCTTTTGTCTCAAATTTTGCTTTTTGGAGCGAATCTAGCTACTTTGACAGTGGCTCTAAAGTTAAGCCCTTGTTGCATCTGTGGTCGCTGGGTGTAGAGGAGCAATATTATATTTTTTGGCCATTGTTTGTATGGTTTGTCTGGAAGAAAAAATTTAACCTGTTAAAAGTATGCGTGACGCTGTTGGTTCTTTCACTCTTAACCAACATCATCCTGACAAAGATCAACCCCGTTGCTGCGTTTTACTCTCCCGCTACACGGTTTTGGGAGCTGCTCATGGGCTCCATCCTGGCTTACATGAAGATGCACCACTTGAGCTGGCTTCAACTGATCAAGCCCAGGTTTAAAGTGATTTCTCCATTTGTAGCAGGTCGCCAAAACCAAACCGTTGTAAACGCGGCTTTGAACAATGGCGCTGCATGGACTGGCGCCTTGCTACTCGTTGTTGGTGTTGCACTCATCTCACCGGCTAGCCGCTTTCCTGGTACTTGGGCCTTGTTCCCCACGCTTGCCGCCTATTTGATGATTTCGGCTGGACCGCAAACTTGGTTCAACCGACACGTACTGTCTAACCGTTGGTTGGTATGGATTGGCTTGATCAGCTTCCCCTTTTATTTGTGGCACTGGCCACTGCTCGTACTGGCTGAAGCCCGTTCTGGCGAGCTTGAGACCGCCACAAAACTCGGCCTGATTGCATTGAGCATCTTGCTGTCTTGGTTAACTTATCGCTTTATCGAAAGACCCATTCGCTTTGGCAAAGGCTGGCAAAACAGTAGCGCACTTTTGTGTGGGATTTTACTGACCATCGCCATTCTGGGTGGTTTAACTTATCAGCGTAACGGTTTTGGCTTCAGATACCCACAATTCATCCAAGCATTGTTATATAACCAACCCAAGTTAGCCGATGGCTGGCGTAGCGGCACGTGCATTTTGGAGCAAGGACACCCCTCTTCTGAGTTTTCAGCTGACTGTGTCGACAAAGGCAAGCGCCCCTTGCTTTTCTTATGGGGCGATTCTCACGCGGCGGCGCTATACCCAGGTTTAAAACACCTGCAAGACACGGGTGCCTACACGTTCGGCATAGCGCAGCGTACAGGTGCGGTATGCCCGCCCATCTTGGGGGATGCTCGCCCTTGGTGTAACGAAATCAACACCAGCAGCTTCAAGCTGATCGAAGAGCTCAAACCTGAAATTGTGATGATGTACGCCTATTGGTCGCATGGTCTTGACGGCAAAGGCGGTTTAGGTGGACTTTATGATTTAAGCAAACTTGACGCCACTGTTGCTGCCCTGAAACAACTCGGGGTTAAGAAAATCATCTTGATGGGTCCAACGCCATATTGGAGAAACTCACTGCCGCACAACATCGTGGAGACTTGGAAAAAAGCTAAAACCATCACCAAACCACCGCTGCGCATGACTTACGGCGATTTTGGCTTGGTTGCAGCACTGCCTATATATGACCAACAAATGAGAGCCATCGCCAAGCGCCTTGCTATCAGTTACATCTCAGGTGTGGATTATTTATGTAATGACGACGGCTGCTTAACCCGCGACAGTGAAGACGGTGTTAAAGTTGCGTCCGTTGATTACGGCCACTTGACGGTAGATGCCGCGCAAACTTACATCAAACGGATCGCACCACTTATTTTCGACCCTGGTACCGTGTTTTCGACTCCCCAAAATTGATATTTTCCTAAGTTAATTTTATGCTTACCTACATTTTCTCTAATAAGCGCTTGATTCAATCTTTTCTCATTGTAGTTACTGCTGCGCTAATGACTGCTTGCGGTGGAGGTGGCAGCACTGACACAAGTACAAGTACAAGTACAGGTACAGGTACAGGAACCTCTAACAGTAGCGTGAAAATTGTTCAACCCAAAAAACCAACTGTGATTTTAGTTTTTGGTGATTCAACGTCACAAGGTTATGGCATAGAAAAATTTGGCACTTATTACGAAGATATCCCCCCTGGTTTGATGTACCCCGATCTTTTACGTAACAGACTGAAAGCTGAAAAAATTGATGCTTATGCCCCTGTTACAGTAATTAATGAGAGCTTGGGTTCAGAGTTTGCATTTCAAGCCATTGATCGATTGGCTTATGTATTAGCAGTTCATCAACCAACGCATGTTATTTTGGCTCATGGAACAAACGACGCACGCTCAGCTCTTCCTTTGTCAGAAATTTCAGATGATTTTCTTATCATGATCAACATGGTACGAGCAAGTGGCGCAAAGCCTTTGCTGGCAGATATGACGCTCACAGTGCGTGGCCCTGAATATGCAGCTGAATATTCCCAAATGGTGAAACAAACAGCTTATATTGGTGCAGCCACCTATGTGCCAATTGTGGAAGATATCATTTGGAAACCGCAGTACGTACTGAATGATGGCTTAGGCTACCACTACAATGTCAGTGCGCAACCTTTGATGATGAATACTGTATGGAATTACATAATGCCGACTTTTGAATAACAGGCTAAGTGCGGTATACCAGCTTTTTCATCAAATAAAACGACAACAATGTGGTGGCTGGCAACAAGATGATAGGTGCCCAATAGTCACCCGTGTAATCTCTGATGAGTGCAATCAACAGTGTATTGCCGATATAAATGGCCACCCAAACCAGAACATAGCGCGTAAAACTACCTTTGTGGTTGAACACCAAGGCGCCGTGCGCCTTGAAGCCCACAACAATACCAAATAGGACTGACAATGCCGAGGCCGCATAGTAAGGCAGGTGCAGTATCGTGAGTCCAATGTAATAAACACCCAAACTCATGGCTGTGTTGAGTCCGCCCACAACCAAATAAGACAGCACTTGCCGCCCGTTCATATTTTTAAAGCGCTGCAGCATCGTTTTATGCGCGCTTGCGATTCAATAAGACATAAAACAACCACTTGCCAGCACGCACTTTTAAGGAGTTGACAGACTGCTGCAAGCGTTCAAAAGGGCTTAGTTGAATGCCATGGTTGTGCGCAATGATGTTCATCTCATCCACCAATGTTGCATATTGGTGCAGCGTGTTGTTGGTTTGATGAAAACGAATGGCATAGGCCGGCTCGGTCAAGACGTAGACATTGCGTTCGCCGCCAATGCCGACAAAAAAATTGACATCTCCCGCTTGATGCAAACGCGGATCTTGCTTGAGCGGCTGGCCATACACGGTACGCGACAAAACGGCAATGCCATATAGGTTGCGGCAGCGTTTGATGCAGGCGCGCGCAATCTCACGTGCGGTCACTTTGCCACTAAAGCCAACATTGGCCAGTCCAAAATTGCGAATAAATTGCGAATGTTGGTCCAGCCAGCGCACGGGCGCATTGACCATGGCCAGTGACGCATCGGCCTCTAGCAAACTGCGCGCCTGCGCGATCGCATCAGGTCGCACATATATATCGTCATGGCTGAGGTAGGCAAAATACGGGGTATCGCACAATCCCAGCGCCTTATGAAAATTGCCATGAACGCCCAAGTTCTTCTCGTTCAAAATATAGCTGAAACGCGGGTCAGACAAATACGGCTTGCAAATCTCAGCAGTGTTGTCGGTTGAGCAATTATCAACAATCAAAAACTTCCATTGCGTGTAGCTTTGCGCTAAAACGGACTCGATCGCCTCCACAATGAAATTAGCACCGTTGTAAACCGGCAGAAAAATGGTGACGTCGGCTTGCATGATTTTCTTTGAACAATTGAGGCTGAGAAGTTGGGGTGGAGAATAGCACAGCCCAAAAA
>CBDUEA010000161.1:0-4881 GCA_965365965.1 uncultured Polaromonas sp.
CATGTGCAACACTAAATGGCCACATAGACAGGGCCGATAGACTTAATAGGAATCCAAAATCACGTCGACGAAAATTTTTCAAATCTTTGGAAAGCATACGTTAGACGTCAAGGCTTCTTTTCGCCGAGTATCTGAAGGTAGGTATTGTACGCATTCATCTTATTCGCGAATTTAAAAAGAGGTACCTTCTCGAAGCGTGACCAGTCAGTAGAGACGTATGCTTCATCAAACAGGTCTAGATCTGCAACGGCTTTACCCATGGTTGTCCGCAAATAGGCCAGATAATCTCGCAGCAAAGTAATATCTGTATTGGCATTTTCTGAGATTGGACCATGTCCTGGGACAACATAGGTCGCATTGAAATCAAGCATGGAATTTAATGAAGCTAACCAATGACTCGTATTTGCCGTGGGTCCAATGTAAGGCAGTCGTCCTCTAAAAACCAAGTCTCCCGAAAACAATACTTTTTCAGCAGGCATATAAACAATGAGATCTTCTGGCGTATGAGCAGGTCCAGCAGGTTTAATCAGCAAATCAATGCCCGATAAATTAACCCGCGTTTCTTTATCTATCCATTCATCCGGGACGACCAATGCCGTATTTTCATCAATCCAAGGAAACAAGTCCGCACGTGATGCCGCTAATCGTTGTGTTGCAGTTTCTGAATTGAGATACTCACGCGCTGCAGGATGTGCAATGATCTTAGCGCCAAGTTTTTTAAGCACTTGCAAGCCATAAATATGGTCCGCATGGTAATGCGTTGCGATGACATGCGAAATTTTCTTTGGTGTGATTCTCGCAATAGCGTCAACCATCGCTTGCGCCAAAGCAGGTGAACCCAAAGCATCAATGACGACAACACCTTGCGGACCAACTATAAAAGCTGCATTAGAGATGAAATTTTTGTTTTGTTGACTACCAAGCGCGCTTTCACCCTGAAAGTACCACACGGATGGTGTCACCTGTGTGGGTACTAATTTAAATTTTTCTTGACCTTGCGCATAGCTTGATAAAGGTATGAAAGCAAAACAAAAACTAAGCATCCACCAAATCAAACGCATAGACATAAACTCCTGCAAAACATTTCCACTTAATCGCAAAGTTATAAGAATTTCAGTTACGGCTTAATATATGCGTAATGGTCGCGACTCTGCAATTGCCCGATTCGAGCCACGCCAGATGGCGTGAAATCAGCGTCTAAAATAAATTGGTTTTTATTCAAATTGCGTGTTTTGAGTGTGATTTCGCACACTTCAAACTTCACACCTCGGGCTTTTAAGTCACTGACAAGTGCTGCATAGTTAATATTAGGATTGGCTTTGTCTTTAGCACCCTCCATCAAAAAATCAATGCCATTTGCATGAGTAACTACTATGATTTTTGTATCAGGCGCAACATCTAAATGATTTCTAACGTTGCGAAGTCCTTTTGTAGCTTGCGTTTCAGCGTTATCAATGTGATAAACCACTTTATCTTGTGCGAAAGATACACTCGCACTTAACAAAAAGAACAAAATTGCAAGCAATTTAGTGAATGTATATTTCATGATTGTTTCCTTTTTTAAGACTTTATTGATCACAACACCAAACCGGGATTACCGTCTAAATTCAATAATTTAGGGTTATAAAGTTTTATAGGGCTGATTGTTTTCTTGTCTTTGAGATAAGTTTCAACAACATCCCATATTGGAGGACCTGCATTCTTACTGGCTTCAGACACGGGTGCCCAGCCTGCAACCTTATACACTTTACTGGCATCAATCAGTTGGCCACCTATTCGCATATCACTGATGCGAGAACCGGCTTTAGCTGTTGGGTCACAGGTGTATGTCATCCCCCCCGTACGAACCATATCGCCTCCTTGTTGGTAATAGGGGTCGGGGTTAAAAAGGTTGTCGCACACATCTTCAAGAATAGTTTTGGTCGTTTCACCTGACATGTCGGTAAGGGTTGTCCATGGATAAGTAATCGCTGTTTGATCCATCACCGCTTCTCGCGTAATCGCCTGTCCAGACAAAAGCGACGTACCCCATCTGAAACCGGGCGAAAATGCAATCTGTGCGCCTTTTACATTGATCAAAGCATCTGTGATCAACTGATCAAATGTTCCACTGAAATTTCCTCGGCGATACAGCAACCCTTCTGTCACAGCCAATTTTTCTGAAAGCTTGTCTTTGTAGGGTGCTCGAACTTTATCAATCAAAGCTGCCATGGCTTTATCAGCTGGCAAGTAATTGGCAAATATGGGCAAAAGTTTGTAATTGATATTCACCACTTTCTTGTCGCGAACATCTAGATCTAAGACACCTAAGAATTTACCATTGCTACCCGCATTTGTAACCAAGGTTTGGCCACCACTATTTTTGACCATGGTTGGCACCGGAACGCCATCGTGCGTATGTCCCCCCAAAATGACATCTATCCCCGTAACCCTAGAAGCCATTTTTAAGTCAACATCCATGCCGTTATGCGACAAGACAACCACGGCTTGGGCACCTTTCGCGCGCGCCTCATTCACATAGTTTTGCATTTGTGTATCTTGAATACCAAATGACCAATTCGGAACTTGCCAACCAGGATTCGCAATAGGTGTGTACGGAAATGCTTGGCCGATGATGGCAACCGATGCGCCATTCATTTCCTTGATGACATAAGGTTTAAAGACTGGATCTTCAAAATCTTTTGTTTTGACATTTTGCGCAACGAAATCTATTTTCCCAGCAAAATCCTTCTCAATAATTTCTTTGACGCGTTCTTCGCCATAGGTAAACTCCCAATGCGCGGTCATGACGTTTACACCCAGTAATTTACAAGCATCAACCATGTCTTGTGCATTTGTCCACAGACTGGTTGCGCTACCCTGCCAGGTATCGCCTCCGTCTAGTAACAAAGCGCCCGGACGACCCGCACGCAATTGTTTAACCAATGTGGCAAGATGTGCAAATCCACCAACTTTTCCATATTGCTTGGCTGCACGCTCAAAGTCCAAATAAGTATGCGCATGCGCTTGTGGGCTACCCGCTTTAAGTCCTGCGTACTTCAGCAAATGCTCACCAACCAAGTGTGGCACATTGCCACGCATGCCAGCGATGCCAATATTGACATTGGGTTCGCGAAAATAAATAGGCAACAGCTGCGCATGGCAATCAGTCATGTGCAATAAATGCACATTTCCAGTCTTGGGTACGCTATACAAACGATCAGCCTCGCTCGCACTGGCTTCTCGGCCTAATGGAAATCCAGCAACAACGGCTGCGGTCAAAACTGAGGAAAACTCACGACGAGAAAGATTCATTATCTGTATCCATAAATAAAACTATTATTTGTTCACAGGTGACTGAGGGTCTAGCAACAAAGCCATCACGTCTTTCATTTGCTTCTCATTCAAAATACCTGCATCGCCAAATCGAGGCATATTGCTGCAAGCACGCAAGGCATGCGTATTAAAAATACGAATCCAGGTGTACTTGACCATTTCTTCAGACTCTTTAGAAGATGGATCCTTTACTTGGCGCAAACTTCCGTACTTCAATAAAGAAGGACCTTGATTACCAAAACTGATTTCAGTTGGGCTGAGCTGATGACACGCATAGCAATTCGCGCCGACAGGTCCATTGATAGCATCGGTGAAAGTAAGACCTCTACCGTTTTGGGCAATTTTTTCACCTTCGCGCCAATCGCCAATAAACTTACCATCGGCAGGAAACTTCACAGCGGCTAATGCCGTCTTTTCAATTCGCGCAGCTGTTGCTGGATCAAGCTCTTTGCCTGACGCATTTGCTTCAGAACAAACCCGCTGAATTTCTGTCTGATCTAAGCGATCAAGCTTGGCTGGCCCACGCTCCGAAAAAGAATTTTTAAACGATGCTAAGAATTCTTGTGAAGTTGGCATTGACGAACAGCTAACTAGTAATGAGGCTCCTGCCAGAACAGATAATCCAGTTACAACGCGAGTCAGGATATTCATTGAAATATTCATTTTTTTCATGTTGTTTCCTTTTCTTAGCGTTTCAGAGCTGGTGCAGCCATCTTGCCACCATTGGCATTGACGCCCATAAAAGTAATCAAGTCGACAGAAGTTTGGCTTAAGTATTTAAGCTCTGGGAGTCGTTGCTGTCGGAAACAGTCATACAGACGCCACTGCATCGTACGCATTGCGCCTTGACTAACACGATATGCAGGCCATTGAGCAAAAGCTGCTTGCGCAGGTTCAGCTTTGGTTAGATTCGGTAAATCCTGCAAACGGATTCGTTTGTTATCCTCGCTGTGGCAGGATGCACAAGAAAAATCCATCGGTCCACCTTTGAAATAGAAAGCGGTTTTGCCACGTGCATAGGCTGCTTTTTCTAGAGGATGATTTTGTGGAACATTGATGACTGTGTCACGCGATTCGTCATAGATATAAGCAACCAAATCTTCAACTGGAGAAGCTTTTTGACCTTCAGAGCTATAAACAGTTTTCGCTGTGAAATCTTCTTTCTTGGCACCTTGAAGTGTTACCAGACAATAAACCAGCCGACTTTCAAGATCCATGGTTTGATTGGTATCTGCAAAATATTTAGGAAGTACACCTACGACTCCTTTAACTTTGCCAACACCTAAGCCTAAGTCACAGGACTCTAAGCTTAAATTTTTTGGACCGCGTTTAACTTTCCATAACGCTTCTCCACGAGCGGCATTCAGATCAGCAGGATTTCCATCCTGCAAACTAGCGCGGTAATCGGCAATCGCATCTTGGGAGGATTTTTGTTGTGCTTGTATGCCAGCAGAAAACCCCATAGTTAGCAAAACGATAGACCCGGTAATTAAATTCTGTAACTTAGCAAACTTTAAATTATTCATTAACTTATCTCCTCAATTTTATGGCTCGGTCGCAAGATTA
>CBDUEA010000162.1:0-4838 GCA_965365965.1 uncultured Polaromonas sp.
CGTTGACATCACCAAAGAGCCTATTCCTGTGGTGCCTACTATCCATTACCAAATGGGTGGCATTCCAACCAACATCCATGGTCAAGTTGTCACCCAAAATGCAGACAACCAAAGCGAAGTCGTGAACGGCTTGTACGCTGTGGGCGAATGTTCATGCGTCAGTGTTCACGGTGCCAACCGTTTGGGCACCAACTCATTGCTCGACTTGCTGGTGTTTGGCCGTGCTGCAGGTAACCACATTGTTGAGTTCAACGCAGCCAACAAAACGCACAAGCCGTTGCCCGCTGATGCTGCTGATGCTTCCGTTGCACGCGTTGCGCGTTTGGATGCAACCAATGATGGCGAATATGCACAAGATGTGGCGGATGACATTCGCACAATTATGCAAACTCATGCAGGCGTTTTCCGTACCCAAGCCAATATGGACGAAGGTGTGATAAAAATTGCTGAGATACGTCAACGCGTTGCAAGCATCAACCTCAAAGACAAATCTAAAATCTTCAATACGGCACGTATTGAAGCACTTGAAGTTGATAATTTGATTGAAGCGGCACAGGCCACCATGGTTTCTGCAGCCGCTCGTCATGAAAGCCGTGGTGCACATAGTGTTGACGATTACGGAGACACGCCCGCCCATCCAAATGGCCGCAACGACACCGATTGGCATAAGCACACCTTGTGGGACAGCGCTAGCAATGCACTGAGCTACAAGCCTGTGAAGATGAAACCTCTCACCGTGGAATCTATCCCGTTGACCGTGCGCTCGTTCTAAGCCAAGAACAAACCAGAGAATTATCATGACCCTACGTACTTTTAAAATATACCGTTACGACCCTGATACCGACGCAAAGCCTTACATGCAAACCATTCAGATTGAGCTGGATGGCACGGAGCGCATGCTTTTAGATGCTTTGATGAAGCTCAAAGCGCAAGACCCAACCATCTCTTTCCGACGTTCGTGCCGCGAAGGGGTTTGTGGCTCTGATGCGATGAACATCAACGGCAAAAACGGTTTGGCTTGTTTGACCAACATGCTCACGCTTAAAGGCGATATCGTGCTCAAGCCGCTGCCAGGCCTGCCTGTCATTCGCGACATGATTGTCGACATGACGCAGTTCTTTAAGCAATACAACTCGATCAAACCCTACTTGATCAACACCACCACGCCGCCGGAAAAAGAGCGCTTGCAAAGCCCTGAAGAGCGTGATGAACTCAACGGTTTGTATGAGTGCATCTTGTGCGCCAGTTGCTCAACCGCTTGTCCTAGCTTTTGGTGGAACCCAGACAAGTTTGTTGGCCCTGCGGGTTTGCTACAAGCGTATCGCTTCATTGCTGATTCGCGCGACGAAGCAACTGGCGAACGTTTGGACAATTTGGAAGACCCCTACCGCTTGTTCCGCTGCCATACCATCATGAATTGCGTTGACGTATGTCCTAAAGGGCTCAACCCAGCCAAAGCTATCGGAAAAATCAAAGAAATGCTGGTCATGCGCACGGTTTAATCCGTTTATCAAGACATGCAAGACGACCTGATCAATGAACGAGAACTCAGCAAACTGCGTTGGCGCTGCCGTCGCGGCTTGTTAGAGAATGACTTGTTCATTGAGCGTTTCTTCACTAAATTTGCATCCAGCCTCACCGTCAAGCAGGCGCAAGGTCTGAATGTTTTAATGGACTTGAGCGACAACGACCTGCTGGATTTGCATTTGGCACGTAAATCGCTAGACGACTTGGTAGCCAGCAGTCCAACGTTGGACTGCCCGGAAGCACGTGAAGTTTTAGCCATGCTACAGCAAAAAAATACGCCTGAAAATACGCATCTATAGACAAGTATTTTCAGAACCTATTTAAAAATTAATAACTTAAGCCATAGAGGACCACCATGAAACTAGCAGATAACAAAGCCACACTGTCTTTCAGTAATGGCAGCCCAAGTATCGATATGCCCGTCTACCACGGCACCGTCGGGCCAGATGTGATCGATATTCGTAAGCTCTATGCGCAAACCGGCATGTTTACCTATGACCCAGGCTTTTTGTCAACGGCTTCTTGCCAATCTGCCATCACTTACATTGACGGCGACAAAGGCGAATTGTTGTACCGTGGCTACCCGATTGAACAATTGGCAACCAACTGCGACTTCTTAGAAGCCAGCTATTTGCTCTTGTACGGTGAACTGCCCAATGAAAAGCAAAAGAAAGACTTCACCAAACTCGTGACCAACCACACTATGGTGAACGAGCAGATGCAATTCTTCTTGCGCGGCTTCCGCCGTGATGCACACCCAATGGCGATCATGACCGGTTTGGTCGGCGCCTTGTCTGCCTTCTACCATGACAGCACTGACATCAACAACCCGGCACATCGCGAGATTTCCGCCATCCGTTTGATTGCCAAAATGCCAACCTTGGTCGCTATGGCTTACAAATACACGGTGGGTCAACCTTTCGTCTACCCGCGTAATGACTTGAGCTACGCTGGCAATTTCTTGCACATGATGTTTGCAACACCTTGCGAGCCGTACAAAGTCAGCCCTGTGTTGGAGCGCGCTTTAGACCGCATCTTCACCTTGCATGCAGACCACGAGCAAAACGCGTCGACATCCACCGTGCGTTTGTGTGGCAGCTCTGGCACCAACCCGTTTGCAGCGATTGCTGCTGGCGTGGCCTGCCTCTGGGGACCTGCCCACGGCGGTGCGAACGAAGCCTGCTTGAACATGCTGGAAGACATCCAAAAAATGGGTGGTGAGAGCAAAGTAGCCGAGTTCATGGAAAAAGTCAAAGACAAAAACTCCGGCGTCAAGCTGATGGGTTTTGGTCACCGTGTTTACAAAAACTACGACCCGCGCGCCAAACTGATGCAAGAAACTTGCAAAGAAGTGCTGGCTGAGTTGGGCTTAGAAAACGACCCACTGTTCAAACTCGCTATGGCTTTGGAAAAAATCGCGCTGGAAGACGACTACTTCGTCTCCCGCAAGCTGTACCCCAACGTCGACTTCTACTCGGGCATCGTGCAACGTGCGATTGGCATCCCGACACCGTTGTTCACCGCCGTGTTTGCACTGGCGCGTACGACTGGCTGGATTGCCCAATTGAACGAAATGATTGGCGACCCAGAGTACAAAATTGGACGTCCACGCCAGTTGTTTACAGGTCAAACCGCACGTAACGTCAAGCCCATCGCGCAACGTTAATTAGCCCTGTTTGACGCAACTCGCCCGCTGGATGGCAACATCTGCGGGCGATTTTCATTTCCGTTTCCGTTTCCAAGTTTTCTTAGCCCAGATTGCATAAAATAGGGGTTCTGAAGCCCTAAGATCACATACACCATGAGCCGCACCCTCTACGACAAAATTTGGGACGAACATGTCGTCCACACCGAAGAAGACGGCACTGCCGTGCTTTATATTGACCGCCATTTGGTTCATGAAGTCACCAGCCCACAGGCTTTTGAAGGCATTCGCCAAGCGGGCCGAAAAATTTGGCGCATCAGCTCCATCGTTGCCACGGCTGACCACAACACCCCGACGACGGGCTGGGAGTTGGGCTACGACGGCATCACCGACCCCGTCAGCAAAGAGCAAATCACCACGCTAGACAGCAACATGGCCGAATTCGGCTCGGCCGCGTACTTCCCGTTCCTGTCCAAGCGCCAAGGCATTGTTCACGTCATCGGGCCTGAAACTGGCGCGACGCTACCTGGCATGACCGTTGTTTGCGGTGACTCACACACCTCCACGCATGGTGCTTTTGGCGCTTTGGCGCACGGCATTGGCACCAGTGAAGTCGAACACGTCATGGCGACCCAGACGCTGTTGGCTAAAAAAGCAAAAAACATGCTGGTTAAGGTTGAAGGTAACGTGCCCGCAGGCGTAGGCGGCAAAGACATCGTTTTAGCCATCATTGGCAAAATCGGCACCGCTGGCGGCACCGGTTACACCATTGAGTTTGCGGGTTCAGCTATTCGTGCGCTGAGCATGGAAGGCCGCATGACGGTGTGCAACATGGCGATTGAAGCCGGCGCGCGCGCTGGTTTGGTCGCCGTAGACGACAAAACCATCGCCTACCTGCAAGGCCGCCCACTCGCGCCAAAAGGCGTGGAATGGGACCAAGCCGTCGCCTATTGGAAAGGTTTGCAATCCGACGCTGGCGCACATTTTGACGCGGTGGTCGAGCTGGATGCGACAAAAATCATCCCTCAAGTCACTTGGGGCACCTCACCTGAAATGGTCTTTGGCATTGACGGCTTCACACCCGACCCTGACCGTGAAAAAGACGCCAACAAGCGTGATGCGATCGAGCGCGCCCTCACCTACATGGGTTTAGAACCTGGCAAAGCGCTGAACGATATCTACATTGACAAGGTGTTTATTGGCTCTTGCACCAACAGCCGCATTGAAGACATGCGCGAAGCGGCGGCGATGGTCAAGCAACTCGGTCAAAAAGTCGCGAAATCCGTCAAATTGGCAATGGTCGTGCCCGGTTCAGGCTTGGTCAAAGAACAAGCCGAACGCGAAGGACTGCACGAAGTCTTCAAAGCCGCTGGTTTTGAGTGGCGCGAACCAGGTTGCTCGATGTGCCTGGCGATGAATGCGGACAAGTTGGAGCCCGGTGAACGCTGCGCGTCGACCAGCAACCGCAACTTTGAGGGCCGTCAAGGCGCGGGTGGTCGCACCCACTTGGTCAGCCCCGCGATGGCAGCAGCAGCAGCGATTCACGGTCATTTCGTCGATATTCGTCGTTTTGTCTGAATTTGAGCCTATTTTATTGATTTTTGACCTATTATTTACCTATTTTTGGCTATATCCGGCGTATTTATTCAATAGTTAGCTATTATAG
>CBDUEA010000163.1:0-4817 GCA_965365965.1 uncultured Polaromonas sp.
TTAATTTGATGGCCAATCCTTTCTCAAGGATTGAAATTAAGTCTTTAAACAAGTGTTTTTAGGTTTGAAAATCCCAAATTTCGCACACTTTTATGCGAAAAATATGTTTTTGTAACACTTTTTTGAATGTTTGTAACCAATCGTCTAAGATGTTGCAGATGGTAATAGTTGGCATTTGAGAGGTGAAAAAACAACTGAAATCTGTATACTTTCTACCTAGTTACACACTAAAACCTAGGGAGAACCATCATGGAAATATTTGCAGTTATCGTCGCTGGCATCGTTGCTGGAAACATTGCAGCACTGATGATTGGTGGGTACAGTTTAGGTGCTATCGGTAACAGTATTGCTGGCATCACAGGTGCTTTGTTTTTAAGCAAATACTTGGGCGCCATGTTTAGCCTCTCAACCTACCCAAGCATGTTGGCATCTGGACTAGTTGGTGCATTGTTTATTTTGTTCGTTTTCAAATTGGCTGAGGCTTTGAAACCACAAAAAATCAGTCGCCTGTTTTAAATTTTCTCTTAGAAGCTCGGCACTTGTAGTGCTGGCTTTCACATTAAGGCTTGAGTTTCACTGAACTCAAGCCTTTTTTGTTTTGAGTCCCATACATGCATACGACTTTTATTGCACAATAAAGATTTTTGCATGCAACTCAACCTCATCTTAGCCCGCGCTGCCAATGGCGTGATTGGCATTAAAGGTGCCCTTCCCTGGCATTTGCAGGAAGATATGGCGCACTTCAAGCGTATGACGCTGGGTTGCCCTGTCATCATGGGGCGTAAAACTTGGGATTCTCTACCGCCCAAATTTCGCCCATTACCTGGACGCACCAATGTGGTCATTACGCGCCAACCTCTGTGGCACGATTCTGGCGCACAAACAGCGCATAACATTTCGGAAGCCGTCAAGATTTGCGGACAGTTAGATCCGAAACCAGAGCATGTTTGGGTCATCGGTGGTGCTCAAATATATGCCGAAGCCCTACCTCTTGCCCATCGCATTGTGGTGACTGAAATTGCTGCAGACTTTGAAGGTGATGCCTTTGCACCTGTTTTTGGGTCCGAGTGGCAAGTTACATCCCGCGAGTCACACGTTTCAAGCACCGGCATGAACTTCAGCTTTGTGACTTACCTGCGTCAATAATCCAGAAAATACAAGTAAAAAGGTAAAAGTAAGAACCATGCAATTAGCGACTTGGAATGTAAACTCTTTGACCGTGCGACTTCCGCAGGTCTTGGATTGGCTTGCCGCCAACCCCGTAGACGTCTTGGTGCTGCAAGAAACGAAGATGACGGACGACAAGTTTCCTGCAGCAGAATTTTTGGCTGCGGGGTACAACGCGCAATGGTTCGGGCAAAAAACTTACAACGGTGTGGCCTTGTTAAGCAAAAATACGCTGCCGGTAGCTGATGTGGTGAAAAACATTCCTGGTTTTAGCGATGATTTAGCGCGGGTCATCACCGCCACAGTAGACGATGTTCGGGTAGTGGGTGCATATTTCCCCAATGGTCAAGAGCCAGGCAGCGACAAGTTTGAATACAAAATGAGCTGGCTCAAAGGTCTACGTGATTGGCTCAAGATAGAGCTAGCAGCGCACCCCAAACTCGTCATCATGGGCGATTACAACATCACCTTTGACGACTTGGATGTGTGGGATCCCGTTGGCCTAGAAGGCAGCATCCACTGCACCGAAGAAGAGCGCTACCAGCTACGCGCCTTGATTGCGCTAGGCTTGACCGATGCCCACCGCTTGTTTGAGCAACCCGCCAAAAGCTTTAGCTGGTGGGATTACCGCAACATGGCGTTCCGTCGCAACCAAGGTTTACGGATTGACCATATTTTGGTGAGCCAAGCCCTCAAACCACTGGTGACTGCGTGTGTGATTGACAAGCTACCACGCAAGAACGAACGCCCCAGCGACCATGCGCCTGTGCTTGTGACTTTTTAAAAACTACCTACCTATCAGATGCCAGTCCTCACTTCACTGCCCTTTTCCTTGCAAACGGTATTGCTGTTGATGGCCTCCAACGTGTTCATGACTTTCGCGTGGTATGGTCATTTGAAGAACATGGCTACTGCGCCATGGTACGCAGCAGCCTTCGTGAGCTGGGGCATTGCACTGTTTGAATACATGTTACAAGTACCAGGTAACCGCATCGGTTTTGAGCAAGCAGGCTTCAGTCTGGGGCAGCTGAAAATCATGCAAGAAGCCATCACACTGACCGTGTTTGTACCCTTTGTTGTGCTTTACATGAAAGAGCCACTCAAGCTAGATTACCTTTGGGCAGCGCTATGCATGGTGGGTGCGGTATATTTTATTTTCAGAAGCAGCTGAAAGCGTCAATCCTAATCCGAACCCTTGTCCAAACCCAGCTCTTGAATTTTGCGGGTGATGGTGTTGCGGCCAATACCGAGTTTGTGTGCTGCATCAATCCGCCGTCCTTTGGTCGCAGCCAATGCTGCAAGAATCAAACGCGATTCAAACCGGCGGGACATGTCATCCCACACTTCGGGAATGCCTTGCGTCACCATGGCTTGCACTTCTTTCTCCAAAGTTGCTTCCCAACCAGCATCAGGTGCAACATCTGTTTCTAAGACGGGCGTGAAGTTTGTTGTGGGCGTTGAAGTTAGCGCAGATACGGGAGACTCATTCACAGAAGATGCCGCCAACACCTCTAGCGGCAAGTCTTTGGTCTCAATGACTTGACTGGGTGCCATGACAGAGAGCCAATGACAAATATTTTCTAGCTGACGCACATTGCCTGGGAATCTAAAAGCAGCGAGCTGGGCCACGGCAGCATCGGTAATTCGTTTGGGTTCCACACCAAGCTGCTTGGCACTTTGCAGCAGAAAATGGCGCGTTAGCATGGGGATGTCTTCTTTGCGCTGGCGCAAGGCGGGCAACCTTAAACGGATGACGTTGAGGCGATGAAACAAGTCCTCGCGGAAACCGCCCTCTTTAACACGTTGCTCCAAGTCTTGATGGGTAGCAGCTATCACCCGAACATTGGTTTTGATGGCGTTGTGGCCGCCAACGCGATAAAAATGTCCATCGCTGAGCACGCGCAGCAAACGCGTTTGCAAGTCAAAAGGCATGTCACCAATTTCATCCAAAAACAATGTGCCGCCATCCGCTTGCTCAAATCGTCCTCGGCGCATGGTTTGCGCGCCCGTGAATGCACCACGTTCGTGCCCGAAAAGCTCACTCTCTAGCAAATCTTTAGGAATAGCGGCGGTGTTGATGGCAACAAAAGGGCCTTCGCGGTTCAAACCAGGCATCAACGCGGTATCAGCTTTGGCAACTGCTTTGTTGACATCACCGCGCGGTGAGTGCTTATGCAGTGCACGTGCTACCAGCTCTTTACCTGTCCCGCTCTCGCCCGTGATCATCACGGTGACGTTACTTTGGCTGAGCTTGCCAATCGCTCTGAATACATCTTGCATCGCCGGGGCTTGCCCGAGCATTTCAGGCGCAACAGCCATGCGGTCTTCGGCTACCTCCTCACGCAAACTTTCATCGACAGCACGGCGAATCAGCTCAACCGCTTTGGGTACATCAAACGGCTTGGGCAAATACTCGAATGCACCCCCTTGGAAAGCAGACACAGCGCTGTCCAAGTCAGAATACGCGGTCATGATGATGACCGGCAAACTGGGAAATCTTTCTTTCACTTTTTCAAGCAAGTCCAGCCCAGAACCACCGGGCATGCGGATGTCGCTGACGAGGATTTGAGGCGCTTGATCGCTGTTATTTACCTCGCTATGCGTACCTAGAGCATTCAAAGCTGTCAGAACATCCCGTGGATTGGTAAAGCTGCGGGTTGGCAAGTTTTCACGCAACAGCGCCTTTTCCAGCACGAAGCGGATGGATTGATCGTCGTCTACTATCCAAATCGGCTTCATGTTCGTTGCACCTTACAGTGGTTGCCCTGATTGCATCAGGGCAACGGTATTAATATTTTGAAATCTGTCCGGCCTGGCACGCTGTCACATTCAATCAGGCCATTATGCTGAGTCACAAAGGTTTGTGCCAATGTCAGCCCTAAGCCTGATCCACCCTCTCTACCCGACACCAAGGGGTAGAAAATGCGCTCTTTGATACTGTCTGGCACGCCAGGTCCGTTGTCTATGACATGCAATTCCAATGCCAATTTATAGCGGTGCTTACCAAATGTCACTTGACGTGCAACGCGTGTTTTTAAACAAATCTCTGCATCACCTAAGGCTATACGATCTTCCAGCGCGTAGCAGGCGTTGTGAACGATATTCAGCACAGCTTGAATCAATTGCTCACGGTCACCCCGAAACTCTGGAATGGAAATGTCGTACGCTCGTGCAATCCGAAGGCCGATAGGAAACTCCGCCAAAACCAAAGAGCGTACTCGCTCGCAAACTTCATGGATATTGACATCGCTGACCATATGCGGTTTGCGGTGCGGCGCCAACAAACGGTCCACCAAAGTTTGCAGCCTGTCCGCTTCGTGGATGATGACTTGGGTGTACTCGTGCAGCTCTTTGGACGCAATCACCATCTCTAAGAGCTGCGCTGCCCCCCGAATGCCACCCAAGGGGTTTTTAATTTCATGGGCCAAGTTGCGAATCAACTCTTTGTTGGCTTGTGCTTGTTCTAGCGAGCGCTCTTCGCGATCCTGCTTGGCATGCTGCTCCAAAGGAAGCAATTCAATGATGATTTCATCAGACACATCGGTTGGCGTGACGATGGCATGAACGGGCATGGGCTCTTGACCGTGTCGTTTGAGCCACGCATCGTAGCGCAGTGCCGCAAACGCATGCTCATCAGCACCACGCAATGC
>CBDUEA010000164.1:0-4769 GCA_965365965.1 uncultured Polaromonas sp.
CACCTAAGCGGTGCAAATGCACCCTGCGCGTACGCTGGTTAAGCCAAACCAACATCAATAGACATACGTAGATGTCATTTAACTGTTTATTTGTACAGTTTTAAGAATAACTCGACAAACGAGAAATAGCAAGTTAGCAAAATGGATGTTGTATAAAAACACAGTTGTTTAAGTGTATTTTTGGCACGCTTCATGCTTCATTGTTAATGCATAGCCATTCACCTTGTCTTTATTCTTTATTTAAGGGAGTTCTTCATGACAGTCATATCAAAACCGGTTCTTTGGGTCTCTTTGCTGGCCGCCATGGGCACCAGCGCTGTGATGGCACAAACAGCAGCACCAGCTGTCGCTCCAGCTGCTCCTGTTGCAGCTACTCCTGCACCTGAAAACACGCTGAGCTACAACGTGGGTGTGGTGACGGATTATCGTTACCGGGGTATTTCTCAGTCCCGCCTGAAGCCCGCCGTGCAAGGCGGCATTGACTTTACACACACCAGCGGTCTGTATATAGGTACTTGGGCGTCCACCATTCAGTGGGTCAAGGACGCGGGCGGCAAAGCAGACCTTGAGCTTGACATTTATGGCGGCTACAAAGGCAGCGTCGGTGCTGTGAGCTACGACGTGGGCGTGTTGACCTATCAATACCCCAGCGCTTCTTTGTCTGTGAGCCCCAACACCACCGAAATCTATGGTGCAGCCACGGTGGGACCTGCAACGTTGAAGTATTCACATGCATTGACCAACACCTTCGGCTTTGCCGACAGCAAGAACAGCGGCTACCTGGACTTGAGTGCGACGTTTGATGCGGGTAACGGCTTCAGTGTGGTGCCACATATTGGTCACCAACGCATTGCGGGCAGCGGGAATGGCATTTACTCCTACACCGACTACGCTTTGACTGTGACCAAAGACTTTGGCAACGGCTTGGCGTTAAGTGCTGGCTTGGTTGGCACCGATGCGGACAAAGCCAGCTATGTCACCCCAGCCGGCAAGTTCACTGGCAAAGCCGGTGTGGTTGTCGGTCTGAAATACAGCTTTTAAAGAGACGGGTATTGAACGACGGCCAAGACAGATGACGACAAATCCATTTGCCTTGGTTTTTTGAAATTTTGCAATGATTGCACTGGGAGACGCCATGAAATTAGTAACCGCCATTATCAAACCCTTCAAGCTGGACGAGGTGCGTGAAGCCCTGTCCACCATCGGGGTTCAAGGCATCACCGTGACTGAAGTTAAAGGCTTTGGTCGTCAAAAAGGTCACACCGAGTTGTATCGCGGTGCGGAATACGTGGTCGACTTTTTACCAAAAGTCAAAATCGAAGCGGCTGTGAGTACCGACCTGGTTGACCAGGTCATTGAAGCCATTGAAGGCGCAGCGCGTACCGGCAAGATCGGCGACGGCAAGATTTTTGTCTACAACTTAGAGCAAGTGGTTCGTATCCGCACCGGTGAAACCGGTAAAGAAGCCCTTTGAGCGCAACCTATAAGACACCCCAAGAAAAGAGGCTACCCATGAAAAAACATCTACTCACACTCAGTTTGAGCCTACGCCTGTGGCTGACCGGCAATGTCGCCCTCGCACAACCAGCACCTGCTGCTGCAGCCGCTGCCCCCGCCGCCATTACATCCCCTGCCGATGCGGCCAAACCAGCGGAAGCCGTCAAACCCGCAGATGCTCCTGCAAGCACTGCCCCCGCCGCCGCTGTGGCAGCAATGCCTGCGGCCACGCCCGCTGCTGCACCTGCAGCACCCGTGCCTAACAAAGGCGACACCGCTTGGATGGTTGTTGCCACCATCCTCGTGATTTTGATGACCATCCCAGGTTTGGCCTTGTTTTACGGCGGCTTGGTCCGCAGCAAGAACATGCTGTCGGTATTGATGCAAGTGTTTGTGGTGACCGCTTTGATCTACGTTTTGTGGGTCATTTATGGCTACAGCATAGCTTTCACGGCTGGCAACCCGTTCATGGGCTCATTTGACAAGCTCTTCCTCAAAGGTGTCACCCCTGACTCGGTGGCGGCAACCTTCAGCAAAGGTGTGGTCATTCCAGAGTTGATTTTTGTGGCTTTCCAGGCTACTTTTGCAGCCATCACCTGCGGCTTGATTGTTGGCTCTTTTGCTGAACGCGCTAAATTCTCTGCCGTGCTCTTATTCTGTGTTTTGTGGTTCACCTTCAGCTACTTGCCCATTGCGCACATGGTTTGGTACTGGGACGGCCCAGATGCCATCACCGACGCAGCAACCCTTGAAAAAGTTACCGCTGCAGCGGGTTGGTTGTGGGCGAAAGGTGCGCTGGACTTCGCTGGCGGCACGGTGGTGCACATCAACGCAGCGACGGCTGGTTTGGTGGGTTCTTATGTGATTGGTAAGCGCGTCGGTTACGGCAAAGAGTCGATGACGCCTCACAGCTTGACCTTGACCATGGTTGGCGCTGCTTTGTTGTGGGTGGGCTGGTTCGGCTTCAACGCTGGCTCCAACTTAGAAGCCAACGGCGTTGCTGCCTTGGCTTTTGTCAACACCTTGGTGGCAGCTGCTGCCGCAACCTTGGCGTGGATCACCGGCGAGGCATTATCCAAAGGCAAAGCCTCAATGTTGGGCGCAGCGTCGGGGGCCGTGTCAGGTTTGGTGGCCATCACGCCCGCTTGCGGCTTTGTAGGACCGATGGGCGCGATTGTGATTGGCTTACTCGGTGGTTTCCTGTGTTTGTGGGGGGTGACGGGTCTGAAGAAGTTGCTGGGTGCTGATGACTCGCTCGACGTGTTTGGTGTGCACGGTGTGGGCGGCATCTTAGGTGCCTTGTTGACGGGCGTGTTTGCAGCGCCTTCATTAGGTGGTACAGGCATTTTTGACTATGTGACCAACAAAGTGAACCCCGATTACTCCATCAGCGGCCAAGTCTGGATCCAATTCCAAGGCGTGTTGACAACCTTGGTCTGGTCTGGCGTGGTGGCTTTCATAGCCTACAAAATCGTTGACTTGTTGATTGGCCTGCGTGTTCCAGAAGAAGAAGAGCGCGAAGGTTTGGACATCACCTCACACGGCGAAACGGCTTACAGTCGTTAATAGGCAGTAGAGTCGGTCCTTTTTGACCGACCTTGTATTACTTTTGAAACTCCTCAAGGTTTTAAAGCCCATAGCGATGTGGGCTTTTTTTTGCCCCAAACCTTGGTTTAATACCTATACTTTGTAACTAATTTTTCATTTATTTTTATCAAGTTGGAAGCCACATGGTCATCTGGAAAAAACCGGTCTCGGTAGAGGTACTCACAAAGGGAAATTTAGGCACGGCAGTAGAACATTTGGGCATTGAGTTTTTAGAAGTGGGGGACGACTTTATCCGTGCCCGCGTGCCGGTGGACAAGCGTACAACGCAACCTTATGGCTTGCTGCACGGTGGTGTCTCTGTGGTTTTGGCTGAAACGCTGGGTTCTTGCGGCGCTGCCTACGCCGCCCCCGAAGGGTACCGAGTTGTTGGGCTTGACATCAACGCCAACCACCTTAAAGGCGCCACCAGCGGCTGGGTCACGGGCAAGACTTACCCCATTCACATCGGTCGTACCACCCAAGTGTGGCACATTGACCTGCACAACGATGCCGGGGAGTTGACCTGCGTTTCACGCATCACCATGGCGGTTTTGGCACCAAAAGTGTAAGCTCCAGCGATCTCCCTTTAGGATTTGTACATGAACGCACCGACTGCTTCCCAACACCTGCTCCCAGCCATCAGCCCGCGCGCCACGCCTGAAGCGCTGATTGACGCCCTCAAAGCCCATTTTGGCGAGCGTTGCTCCACTGCCTTGGCAGTACGCGAGCACCATGGCAAAGACGAGTCGTCTTTCACCGCACCACCACCCAGTGCGGTGGTGTTTGCAGAATCGACCGCCGATGTTGCCGCTGCCGTCAAACTGGCAGCGCAGTATCGCGTGCCTGTGATTCCCTATGGTGTGGGCTCATCACTGGAAGGGCATTTGTTGGCCGTGCAAGGTGGCATCAGTGTTGATGTGAGCCGGATGAACCAAGTGTTGCGCATCAATGCCGAAGATTTGACCGTGACCGTGCAACCCGGTGTGACCCGAAAAGCCGTGAACGAAGCGGTCAAAAGCGAGGGCTTGTTCTTCCCCATCGACCCTGGCGCAGACGCCTCGATTGGCGGCATGGCGGCCACCCGCGCCAGTGGCACCAACGCCGTGCGTTATGGCACCATGCGTGAAAACGTGCTGGCCCTAGAGGTCGTGACGGCCAGCGGCGAGGTAATACGCACCGGCACCCGCGCCAAAAAATCCTCCGCCGGCTACGATTTGACGCGCCTGATGGTCGGCTCTGAAGGCACGCTGGGCGTTATCACGGAAGTCACCCTCAGACTCTACCCGTTGCCCGAAGCTATTTCTGCCGCCGTTTGTTCCTTCCCCAGTATTGAAGCGGCGGTACGCACCACCATCCAGATCATCCAGATCGGCATCCCCATTGCGCGGGTCGAGCTGATAGACATCAACACCGTGCGCATGGTCAACACCTACGCCAAGCTGGGCTTGAACGAAGCGCCCATGCTGTTGATGGAATTTCATGGCTCCCCCGCTAGCGTCAAGGAGCAGGCCGAGCAGGTGCAGGAGATCGCCTCCGAATTTGGCGGCACGGCATTCGACTGGGCCACCACCCCCGAAGCCCGCACCAAGCTGTGGACGGCACGGCACAACGCCTACTTTGCGGCTATCCAGTCCAAACCGGGCTGCCGTGCGATATCGACCGACACCTGCGTGCCGATCTCCCGC
>CBDUEA010000165.1:0-4759 GCA_965365965.1 uncultured Polaromonas sp.
ACCCGACCTTTCGTGCCAATATCTTGGTGGCAGAAGGCGCGCAATCCAGCACCGCTATTTTGAACCAAGGCAATGGCGTTCTGATTCAAGATTTGCCCTTTTCTATTGAACTGAAAAAATTTGTTGTTGAGCACTATTCGACAGGTATGCCCAAACTGTTTGCCAGTGATATTGTGCTGCATGACAAAGCGACGGGCGAGACCTTGCCAGCGCGGGTTGAGGTGAATCATCCCGTCAATTACAAAGGCGTTGAAATTTACCAGTCTAGTTTTGACGATGGTGGCTCTAGCGTCAAAGTCCAAGCCATTCCTTTGACGGCAAACGCCAAGTCATTTGATGTAGAGGGCGTGATTGGTGGTACAGCGCAACTGCTTAAAAGTGACACAACAAATACAGGTAAAACGGATCAGAAGCCCACAGCTGATGACAAACTGAGTTTAGAGTTTACGGCACTGCGTGTACTGAATGTTGAAAATTTTGGTAAAGACGGTGCTGGTCAAGGTGGCTCTGCGGTGGATGTACGGAAGGTTGATTTACGCGAGTCCGTCGAGTCCCGACTGGGTGCGGCAAACAAAGTCAAAACAAGCAAAGAGCTGCGCAATGTGGGCCCCAGCATCACCTATAAATTACGAGATGCTGCTGGACAAGCTAAAGAATTTCACAATTACATGCTGCCTGTGGACATGGGTGATGGTGCGTCGGTGTATTTGTTTGGTATGCGCGAGAACCCTGCAGATGCCTTTCGGTATTTGCGCATTCCTACCGATGATAAAGGTGGTGTAGATGAGTTTTTCCAAATCCGCACGGCACTTGCTGACCCGGCTTTGCGTGAACTAGCTGTGTCACGCTATGCGCAGAAGGCTTCAGACCCGACACGGCCTGAGATGGTGAAGCAACTTGCGTTGTCTGCTTCCCGGGCTTTGGCTTTGTTTGCAGGCGTAGAGCCTGCTGGCAAATCTACGGCAACCAATCCGAATGCGGGTCTGCAAGCCGTGGCCGATTTCATTGAAGCCAATGTGCCCGAAGCTGAACGCGCGAAGGCCGGTGATGTGTTAATTCGGATATTGAATGGCACTTTGTTTGAGTTGACGCAAATTTGCCGTGAAAAAGCAGGTCTGAAACCGCTTGAGTTGAACGACAAGACCCAAGCTTTTATGACACAAACGGTACTCTCGCTCAGCGATGCATCGTTCTACCCTGCGCCAATGATATTCGTATTAAAAGACTTCACCCAAGTGCAGGCCAGTGTGTTTCAGGTGGCGCGCGCTCCCGGCAAGAAGGTGGTTTATTTGGGTTGTGCCTTTTTAATTCTGGGCGTCTTTGCAATGCTCTACATTCGTGAGCGAAGGGTGTGGGTTTGGTTGACCTCGCGTGGAGATCAAACCGAAGCCACGATGGCCTTGTCTACCAACCGCAAAACCATGGACGGTGACCGTGAATTTGGTCATTTGACAGAAAAATTAATTGGTGTAAAACCGAATAGCAAACCGCTTGCCTCGGTCAAGGAAGCTCAGTAAGGTTATCAAATTATGAATACAGCAACAATCTCACCACCTCAACCCACGACAACGATAAGTTTAAACGAAGGATTCTTTTCACGACGGCATAAATTAGATTGGTTGTTTGCCGTTTTAGTCGTTGGGGGTGGGTTGTATGTGTTTACGCGTTATTTGAATGCGATGGACGTGTATGAAAAAGGCATCTTGCTGGCCGCTATTCCCGCTGTGGTTTGGCTGGGCTGGTTTTGGCGACCATTGCAAGGTTTGATGGCAGTTGTCACAATATTTTCTCTGCTGGGAATTTGGTCGTATCAGCTTCCTAGTGCAGGAGCAAGCGTCGCTGCCGGTGCAAGCGATATCAGCCAAACAGCCAGTTTGGCGCGCGCAGAGTCTGTTTTTTGGTTGAAATACTTTTTGTCCAGCCAGTCTGCTATTTTGTGGATGAGTGTGTTGTTCTTCATGAGCACCGCGTTTTACTGGTTAGGTGTGTTTTCAAACAAACAAAGCGCCACGATGGAAATGATCGGTTCGCGTTTGGCTTGGGTGGCCGTGACGATGGCCTTGATTGGCACCATGGTGCGCTGGTATGAAGGGTACATCATTGGCCCCGACATTGGTCATATTCCGGTGAGTAACTTGTATGAAGTATTCGTGCTGTTTTGCTGGTTAACGACCCTGTTTTACTTGTATTTTGAAGCCCAATACAAAACAAAAGCCATGGGCGCATTTGTGATGTTGGTGGTTAGCGCTGCGGTTGGTTTTTTGATTTGGTACAGCGTAGTGCGTGGCGCCCATGAAATCCAACCCTTGGTTCCCGCTTTGAAAAGTTGGTGGATGAAGTTGCACGTTCCCGCCAACTTCATTGGCTACGGTACATTTTCCTTGTCTGCCATGGTGGCTTTTGGGTATTTGATCAAGCAACAGGCGAACGAGACACGGTGGTACAAACTCACACCCTTGTTGATGCTGGGCATGGTGTTGTGCTTCTTGCCTTTGGTCTTCCGCAAAACTACAGCTGAGGCCGGCGGTAGCTACTGGTTGGGCTATTTGGCGGTTTCGGCGCTGATCGTGACGGGAATTTTATTGGGTCGTAAGCGTATTGCCGCCAAACTGCCGAGTTTCGAAATTTTGGACGATGTGATGTACAAATCCATCGCTGTGGGTTTTGCCTTTTTCACCGTTGCCACTGTTCTTGGGGCCTTATGGGCTGCGGAAGCGTGGGGAGGCTATTGGAGCTGGGATCCGAAAGAGACCTGGGCCTTGATTGTTTGGCTTAACTATGCAGCTTGGCTGCACATGCGCCTCATGAAGGGCTTGCGCGGCACGGTAGCGGCTTGGTGGGCGCTGGCTGGCCTAGCAGTCACCAGCTTTGCTTTTCTCGGCGTCAACATGTTTTTGAGCGGTTTGCACAGTTACGGTACTTTGTAAAGTTGCTTTTTTAGACTCTTTGATTGAATCTGTGTAAGAAGTTGGTGCGTACTTAGACTACTGAACATCAGAGTATTTTGTAGGTTATTCCTTTCGGGCTAACCTCCATCACTCGGGATTGTTTGTACGCCATTAGACAGAAAGCACATTATGTTGATCAAAAAAAATAACAGCGGTTTTAATCACCCGTTGAGCAGTGAAATCACTTCCCAAGGTATTTATGAAAGTCGCCGCGACTTGATGAAGCTCATGGCAGGCGGTGTGGCGGGTGCAGCTATGGCAAGCTGGGCCTCGCGTGAAGCCCATGCAGCGACTGTACGTCCGAATAAATTGGCGGCACTGGCCAGCACACCTTCCAAAATTGCTGGTGGGATGGCAATCGACAAGCTGACCGATTACAAAGACGCCAGTACTTACAACAACTTTTATGAATTTGGCACGGATAAGTCAGATCCAGCCAGGAACGCAAATACCCTCAAAACAACACCATGGACGGTGGAAATTGAAGGCTTGGTCAAAAAGCCAGCCAAATACGCACTGGAAGACTTGCTCAAATTGAGCGCCCAAGAGGAACGTATTTATCGTTTGCGTTGCGTTGAAGGTTGGTCAATGGTTATTCCTTGGGTGGGTTACTCGCTGTCGGAGTTGATTAAAAAGGTCGAGCCACTCAGCAACGCCAAATATGTGGAGTTTGTTACGTTGGCTGATCCTAAAACCATGCCTTATGTCGGCTCCCGTGTGCTGGATTGGCCGTACGTCGAAGGTTTGCGCATGGATGAGGCCATGAATCCGCTCACCCTGTTGAGTTTTGGCATGTATGGTGAAGTGCTGCCTAACCAAAGTGGCGCGCCTGTGCGTTTGGTGGTGCCTTGGAAATATGGCTTCAAAAGCGCGAAAAGCTTGGTCAAGATCCGTTTTACCGACAAGCAACCCGGTACGGCTTGGAACAAAGCAGCAGCCAATGAATACGGCTTTTACTCCAACGTCAACCCTGATGTGGACCATCCACGTTGGTCTCAAGCCACCGAGCGTCGCATTGGTGAAGAAGGCGGCTTGTTTGCCAAAAAACGCAAAACTGCGATGTTCAATGGCTATGAAGCGCAGGTTGCGTCCTTGTATGCCGGTATGGATTTGAAGAAGAATTTTTAAATCCAATATTAGATTTCGATCAGTCATGCGCAAATACCTCACCCGACCAGCCGCCAAGCCCGTGCTGTTTATGCTCTGCCTCTTGCCATTTGCGTGGCTGGTCTACAACGTCATCACGCAAAATTTGGGGGCCAACCCACAAGAAGCCTTGATTCGCTCGACGGGTGACTGGACGCTGCGGTTTTTATGCATCGTGCTGGCTGTTACGCCTTTGCGCACCATCAGCAATACACCGGGTCTGGCGCGCTTTAGGCGCATGTTGGGCTTGTTTGTGTACTTTTACGTGGTCGTTCATCTGCTGAGCTACAGCTGGTTTGACATGGGGTTTGACATCTCCGATATTGCCAAAGACATTGCAAAGCGGCCATTTATTTTGGTGGGCTTTGCTGCTTTTGTGCTGTTGACTCCGCTGGCGTTAACCTCATTCAATAAAGCTATCAAGGCCATGGGCGCCAAGCGCTGGCAATTGTTACACAAGCTGGTGTACGTGATTGCGGGTTTGGGCATCCTGCACTTTTTCTGGATGCGTGCTGGCAAAAACAACTTTGCTGAGGTGTTTGTCTATGCAGCCATCTTGGCGGTGCTGCTGGGCTGGCGCTTGCTGCAATGGATCAAGAAAAAATCATTTAAAATAGCCGTAGCCGGCATAAAGTCTGCCTAGTATGCTATATTTTTAGTGAGGA
>CBDUEA010000166.1:0-4755 GCA_965365965.1 uncultured Polaromonas sp.
CACATTGGCAAAATAACTGGAGGCTTGGCTATTGAGGCTCTGCGCTGCCTGCTTGCCAATGGCACCCCACGCCCAGTTGCGCTGCTCGGCGGTGAGTTGCACGCCCCATTTGGCATCCAGCAGCGTCGCTGCGCCGTCTGGGTTGGTTGCCGCCAAGCGAATCAAGGCCAACAACTCAGCCTCTCTACGCTCTGTGCCCACTGCGGTTGCCCGTTTCTTTAAGAACTTGAAAGGGTCGGCTTGAATTTCGGTCACCAAATTCGCTGTGTCCAAGGAAATGATTTGCAAAGCATTGCGCGCTGCGCGTGGCCGATTCGCCTCCATTGCCAAGCGGGCTTTGCGCCAAGCATCTTGGGCGGTCATGCCGGTGTTGAAGGTGTTTGGGTCTTTGATCAAACGGTCTGCAGCCAAGGTGCAGCCATCGTCAGCGTCACGCTGCGCGTACCAGTTTTTACGGATCTCCAAACCGCGCTCAATTGGCGTCACGCCTGTTAAGGTGGTGTTGGCTTGCAAATGGTCGATCAGCAGCGCATAACAACGCACTTCTTTGTCGTCACGCATGCGGTACTTGGGGTACTCAGCGGCAAAATTGCTCCAATCACGGCGCTGCCCCAACAGCAGCAACCAATCGTTGCGTAAGCGGTCATCTTGGTAGGTACCCGCATACCGGCTCAAAAAATCCAACACTTCAGACGGTGAAGCCTCGTCCAAACGCGCTTTGAGCTCCCAATAAGCCGCCCAAGGCTCCAACTCATAGCCTCTGACTTGCGGTAAAAGCGCGGTTAACCGTGCTTTATCCGCTTTTTTGAAGGCTTGGTTCATCTCCAAAATCGCCGCATCGGCACGCGGATTAGCGCTGTTTTGAGCGGTGGCTGGTGTCGTCAATCCGGCTGCCAATGCAACCAAGCATGCAGAAATAAGAAGCTGGGAGGTGCGGAGGGTGAAAAGAGGTGTCAAAATCGTAGTACTTTGCTGGTTTTGCATGGAATGCATTGATGACTAAAAAGGAAAAAATGGACAAGCTTGCTGCGAGAAAAGCGCTGATTGAACAACGCTTGAATTTACCCGATCGCCTACAACGTGCGGCACTGTTACAAAATGTGATGCGAATTTGGCTTTTTGGCAAGCCAGACACGGTGATTGGCGCCTATTGGCCCATCAAAGGCGAGTTTGACCCGCTCCCTGCATTGTATCGCTGGCAAGAAGATGCCACATTACAGTCATTTTCAGCCCAAAATATGCCTGTAGCCGATGAAGATATTGCCCAAATTGCTACAGAAACCGTAGCAAATAGGTCGCCATGCAAAATCGGCTTACCGGTGATCGACAAAGTCCATAAAACCTTGGTTTTTCACGCTTGGTACCCAGGCTGCCCAATGGAGGAGGATGCGTATGGCATTCCTAAACCCAAAGACACCGAAGTCGTCGTCCCCACGATTTTGTTTGTGCCCTGCGTCGGTTTTGGACCGGGTGGTTACCGATTAGGCTATGGCGGTGGTTTTTATGATCGCACATTGGCAACGCTGCAACCCCAGCCCGCCACCGTGGGCTTGGGCTATAGCAACGGTTGGTTGCCAGATTTCACGCCAGAAGCGCATGACATTCCGCTGCAAGCGATTTTGAGCGACACGGGCGTGGCTTGGCAGCAGCCGGAGTAGCCGCAAACAAAGGATCGCGTTAAATCGACTCGACAGAGACAATCTGTCCATGGTCAAGTCGCACCAACTTATTGCAGTTTTTGCGTATCGTGTCTTCGCTGTGAGAAGCCAGCACCAAGATTTTGGCGGAGTCCAGCAACGCAGCCAATCGTGCATTGGCTTTTTCCATGAAATCGGCATCACCTACGCTCATCCATTCGTCCATCAGCAAAATATCTGACGGAATAGCCGTGGAAACGGAAAAGCCCAAGCGCATAGCCATCCCGCTGGAATAGGTGCGCAAGGGCATCTCCATGTACTCACCCAGACCCGCGAATTCGACGACATCTTGCGTGATGGTTTCAATTTCTGCGGCGCTTAAACCCAAAATTTTGCCACGCAAATAAATGTTCTCGTAACCGGTTGAATCTGGATGCATGCCCAAAAGCAAGTTCAACATGCTGGACAAACGCCCCGTCACCTCACAGGTGCCATGCACGGGTGCATATACGCCCGCCATAACCTTGAGCAAGGTTGACTTACCCGATCCGTTGTGCCCGTAAATACCAACCCGGTCTCCCTCTTGCAAGTTCAAGCTGATGTTATCTAAAGCCCGAATCACCACTTTATCGCTACTGTCGCGCGCTACACGCCCACCCGTAGCAGAGCGTAAAAAAGTGTTTTTAAACGAGCGACTGGCAATGCCGTAGATGGGGAAATCTACGGTCATGTTGTGAATCACAATTGAAGTCATGTTGATATTTTTAAAATTTTGGTATTGAGCAAGGTGCAAAAAACACGACTTAAACCCAATATGGAATACGCGTCCGATAGCGCGCAAACACCAGCATGGTGACTGTCCAACCTACGAAAGTGATAGCCAAAACGGCCAGCCAAGTGTTCATCAAAGGTGCATGACCGTACAAAGGGGCTCGTATCAACTCTAAAAAGTGATACATCGGGTTCCAATGCACTATCCACGTGTGTCGACCGACCATATCTGCTTTCCACATCACCGGCGTGATGAACATGGTGAGTTGCAAGACGCTGGTCACGATTTGCGGAATATCTCGAAAGCGTGTGCATAACAAGCCCAGTGACAAAGACACCCACAGACCGTTGAGGGCAATCACCAGCAATCCTAAAGGCAGTAGCAGCAAGTTAATGGTGATAGGCGGCGGGTAAATCATGAACACAATCAAAATAATTACCACGTTGTGCGCCAAAATGATCAAATTTCGGGTGACCAATGCGAAGCAGAAAATCGTGAATGGCAGTTTGATTTGCTTGAAGATACTCTCTTCAGCTACAAACACGTTGCAGGCGTCGGTGATCATGCCCGACAGCAAAGCCCAAATCACGAAGCTGATGGCAATGTAAGGCAGGTAGCTGCTGAGTTCTTGGTTGAACAACTTACCGTACAACGGCCCCAAACCCACGATAAACGCGCCCGTGCTGATGGTCAACCACAACGGACCAAGGGTCGAACGACGGTAACGACGACGAATTTCTTGCCAAGCCAATGAGGGCCAAAGGTCATACCGTAAAAAACCAGCGAACAAGTCGGCGAATGCCAAGCGCAGAGGAGATTGAATAGCCATGATTTGATTTTACGATGCCTGACGCATCAATCACGGGCAGACCTGAAAACCTCAGCGCAGCTTTTGCAGCAACGCTTGCGTCGAACCATCCAAGCCTGTCACGTCACCTGAACCCAAACGTTTTTCAATATCTACCGCCAAAACCTTGCCCAGCTCAACACCCCATTGGTCAAAGCTGTTGATACCCCACACGCTGCCCGAGACGAACACACGGTGCTCATACAGCGCAATCAAAGCGCCCAAGCTGGCTGGCGTTAAGTCCTCCAGCACCAATAGGGTGCTAGGGCGGTTGCCGGGGAAGTTTTTGTGTCCACCTGCATCCGCCTTGCCTACCATCAAGGCCTGCGCTTGGGCCAGCACGTTGGCCAGCAGTTTTTGCTGATGCCCTGGTAGGCTGTGGCGCGCTTGCTTGACGGCGATGAACTCAACCGGCACGACATCGGTGCCCTGGTGCAGCATTTGAAAGAAGGCGTGTTGGCCGTTGGTGCCTGGCTCGCCCCATACCACCGGAGATGTCGCGTAAGTCAGCGGTTTACCGTCCATATCCACGCGTTTGCCGTTGCTTTCCATCTCCAACTGCTGCAAGTAGGCCGGCAAGCGCTTCAGTGCGCTGTGGTAGGGCGCGACGCAGCGGCTGGTGAAGCCATGAAAGTTGCGGTACCAAACGTCTAGCAAACCCAGTTGGACAGGCAAATTAGCTTCCAACGGTGTCGTCCGAAAGTGTTCATCCATCGCATGCGCACCGGCCAGCATGTCTGTAAAGTTCTGCGCGCCTACGGCAATCGCAATCGGCAAGCCAATCGCGGACCACAAGGAGTAGCGCCCACCCACCCAGTCCCAAAAACCAAAGGTGGTGCTGATACCGAAGGTTTTGGCGGCGGCGACGTTGGTGGTCAGTGCCGCGAAGTGGCGTGAAATACCCTTATCTTTCAGCAAAAGAGCTGATTTATCCTGATAATTTGCCTCAAACCACGCTTTGGCAGACAAAGCGTTGGTCATGGTTTCCGTCGTGGTGAAGGTTTTGGAGGCAATCACAAACAAGGTGTTTTCAGGTTTCAAGGGATTCAACACCGCCGCCAACTCATGTCCATCAACGTTGGAGACGAAATGCATGCGTTTGCCTGCTTGTGTCCCGTTATTGGTAAAGCTGTCCAACGCCAATACCGCCATCTGCGGCCCCAAGTCTGAGCCGCCAATGCCGATGTTGACGATGTCGGTGATGGCTGCATCCGCACGAATCTGTTGTGCGTAAGCCAACATGGGCGTCAACGTGGCGTGCACCAAAGCCAAAGATTCGGCTAAAAACGTATTTTCAGAGGACGTATTTTGGTCGTTTTTAACTATATTATTTATAGCTAAATAATCAATATTTACGCCGGCTACGGGCTGTTTTTGAGGACTCCTGAGCAACCAGTGCATGACCGCACGGTTTTCAGTGTTGTTGATGGCCTCGCCTGCAAACATGGCGTCTCGGTGTGCTTCAACACCGGTTTGTTGCGCCAATTTCAGCAGCAATT